>CAZQLI010000011.1:19308-20976 GCA_964594145.1 uncultured Sphingomonas sp.
CGCTCCAGCAAGAGGACTCGGGTCGCGATCCACAGGATCGGCGGCAGAAGGAGGAGCCAGGCAAGGAGGCTGGTCAGCTCCCAGACCCAGGGCTGCCAGGTGTCGACCGGTTGGCCCAGGCCGCGCCGCTCATCGATCAGGCTGGTCGCGTTGACGACCAGGTAAAGGATGCCGAAGCCCAGGAAGATGGCGGCGGTGAGCATCGTCGGCCGGCGCCAACGCGGCGATGGTCCGCCGTT
Source organism: uncultured Sphingomonas sp. (assembly GCA_964594145.1). Classification (GTDB taxonomy): domain Bacteria; phylum Pseudomonadota; class Alphaproteobacteria; order Sphingomonadales; family Sphingomonadaceae; genus Sphingomicrobium. Next base: position 19,548 of record CAZQLI010000011.1, read on the forward strand.
CGCCCTCGATTCGCCGCCGCTCGTCATCTCACTCCCCACGCTCGTCCCCACAGCCCCTCCATTCGGCCCTCCGCAAATGCAGCCGGCGCTGGCCCGGCCTAGCCCGGCTCTGGCGACAGGCGAAAGGGGTAACCATGCAGGCGAACCGAACCATGACCGACCGGCAGTTCGGCCTGGACTGGCTCCGGATCGGAGCGTTCGGGATCCTCATCTTCTATCATATCGGCATGTTCTTCGTGCCTTGGGGCTGGCACGTGAAGACTGCGCAGCCGGTTGAATGGGTGCAATGGCCAATGATGGCCGTGAACCCTTGGCGACTGTCGCTGCTGTTCCTCATATCCGGCATAGCATCGCGCTCGTTGATGGCGAAGCTAGCGAGGCCGGGCGCCTTCGCCAGCAGCCGCTCGTGGCGCCTGCTCGTGCCGCTCGCGGCTGGCATGGCGATCTTCGTCGTGCCGCAACCCTGGATCGAGCTGCGCGATAAAGGCGCCTATTCTGACGGGCTCCTGCACTTCTGGCTGAATGATTATGCCGAGTTGGGCGCCAGCCGTGGGACTCCGCTTCCAACCTGGAATCATCTCTGGTTCGTCGCTTATCTGTGGCTCTATTCGATGATCCTTGCCGTGGCCGCGCTCCTGCCGGAGCGTAGCAGAAGAATGGTCCAAGATGGCTTCGAGCGGCTCTTCTCTGGCTGGCGGCTCGTCGTCCTGCCGGTCATCTGGCTATTCGTCGCGCGTGCCGTGCTGTTTCCGGCGTTCGGTGAAACCCATGCCCTGATCGATGATCCCTACGCACATGCTGTCTACGGCTTTGCCTTCTTCTTCGGTGTCGGCCTCGCACGAGCCCGCCCCGCATGGATTGCCATCACGCGCAATTGGAAGCTGTCGCTCGCGATTGCTGCGTTAGCATGCGCGCTCACCTTCTACATTTCAGTCGCCGGGGGAGACTCCGGCTCAGCCATGCTCGCCTGGGCGGCGGCGCGAGCCGTGCTCGCATGGTCCGCCATTCTCGGGCTGCTCGGCATGGCGCAGACCCACCTTCACCGCGATGGTCCTGTCCGCCGATATCTTACCGAGGCGATTTTCCCTTACTATATCGGCCATCAGACCATCATCATCGTCGTCGGCTATTATCTGAAAGGCGCGTCGGTCGGACCTGCGGCCGAGTTTACGGTTGTCCTTCTCGCGACGATCGTTGGGTGCGCCCTGACATATGAGATTGGGAGACGCATCAATTGGCTCAGGCCGCTCATTGGCCTGAAACGGCAACGGCCGGCATCGCGATTGTTCCGCGCGAGCGCCACGGATAGGCTGTATGCGCAGTCGGGGGCTTGAATGAAGACCGTAGAAACAATGGTGGAGATCGCCGCACCGGTGGCACGCGTGTGGGATGTGCTTGCTGATTTCGATTCCTATCCAGAGTGGAATCC
>CAZQLI010000012.1:0-20525 GCA_964594145.1 uncultured Sphingomonas sp.
CACGCCGCATTTCGAGTGCGGTGCTTTCGACCACTCAGCCACCTCTCCGCATGATCAGGATAAAGCTGTCCGGCGGTCAGAGCCGGTGTCGGTCGCGGGCGGCCCTCTAGCAGCCACTTCGGCTAATGCAAAGGGGTTTGCCGCTTGCCAGCAGTGAAGGGCCAACTACATTGGGGCCATGTCGGTAATGTCAGTATCAGAAAAGATCCCAACGGCTCGCTACGGCATTGGCGAGATGGTCCGCCATCGACTGCTGGACTTCAGGGGCGTGGTCTTCGACGTCGACCCGGTCTTCGCCAACAGCGAAGAGTGGTACGAGGCAATCCCCGAGGCGATGCGCCCGGCAAAGGACCAGCCTTTCTACCACCTGCTCGCCGAAAATGCCGAGAGCAGCTATGTCGCTTATGTCAGCCAGCAGAACCTGGAACGCGATGTCGAGGGCGAACCCATCGACCACCCGGCGATCGGGACGCTGTTCGAGGGGTTTGACGGCCAGCGCTACAAGCTGAGACCGGAGCATCGGCACTAGCCGAAAACCGCGGCGCGGCGGTTGACAGAATCATTGGCACCCCATAGGCGGCACCCTTTCCCGCGCGCGGCCTGCGTCACGCGGCGTTGGCATGCGCGGTTCATAAGTGACGGAAAGTGAAAGAGGCCATGTTCGCTATCGTGCGCACGGGCGGCAAGCAATATCGCGTAGCCCCCGGAGACAAGATCGTCGTCGAGAAGCTTGCCGGCAATGCCGGTGACAGCGTCGACCTTACCGATGTGCTCCTGGCGGGCGAGGGTTCGGACCTCAAGTCGACCGACGGGCTGACCGTTGGCGCCAAGATCGTCGCCCAGGCCAAGGGTGAAAAGGTCACGGTGTTCAAGAAGCGCCGCCGGCATAACTACCGCCGCAAGCGCGGGCACCGCCAGCAGCACACGATCCTCGAGATCGTCTCGATCGGCGGCAAGAAGGCCGAGAAGGCCGCTGCAGCGCCGAAGGCCGAGAAGGCTCCAGCTCCGAAGGCCGAGAAGCCTGCGGCTGCGCCGGCCAAGGCCGAGGCCAAGCCTGATCCCAAGAAGGAGGCCGCGCCCAAGGCTGAAAAGGCCCCTGCCAAGAAGGCTGCAGCGCCCAAGGCCGAGAAGTCGACAAAGGATGCTGCACCTGCTAAGAGCGCAGCCAAGAAGGCCCCTGCGGCCAAGGCAAAGAAGTAAGAGTCACAAGAGATGGCACATAAGAAAGCTGGCGGCTCGTCGCGTAACGGCCGTGATTCGGAAGCAAAGCGCCTTGGCGTGAAGAAGTTCGGCGGCGAGCAGGTCGTTGCCGGCAACATCATCGTGCGTCAGCGCGGCACGCGCTGGTACCCGGGGACGAATGTCGGCCTGGGCAAAGACCATACGCTTTTTGCACTTACCGACGGTCGCGTGTGTTTCCGCGATGGCAAGCTTGGTCGCAAATTCGTCCATGTAGAAGCCATTATGCCGGAAGCCGCGGAATAAGCGGGATCGGTCGATAAAGGGCCGTTCCCGGAGGGGGCGACCCAGACGAGACCAGAAAAAGGACTCGAAAAGGGAGAAGAGGGAAGCCCCCTCCTCTCCCTTTTTCGTTGTTCGCAAAAGGGACCAAATCTTCTCCCGAAACTGCAACTGAGCGGGCCTATTCGGCACGCTCGAGAGGAGAAGGAAGCTCAAATGTTCGCCCGTACCGAGCGACTGCTGCTGAGACCCGGCTGGGCCGAGGATGCACCCGCGCTGGCGCGCGCCATTGCCGACGAGCAGGTTGTGCGCAATCTCGCGACGGCCCCCTGGCCCTATAACCAGCAGGACGCGGAGGCATTTCTCGCCTCGCCGCGCGACCCGGTCATGCCGAGCTTCCTTATTACCGAGCGCACCGAGGGCGAGCCGAGGATTGTCGGCTCCTGCGGGCTTGGCCGGCGGCCATCGGGCAGAGTCGAGCTTGGCTACTGGATCGCCCGCCCACACTGGGGCAAGGGCTTTGCAACGGAGGCCGGCCGGGCGCTGATCGACATTGCAAGGACACTCCGGCTCCCTGGCCTCGAGGCGTCGCACTTCCTCGACAACCCCGCCTCGGGCCGAGTGCTCGAGAAGCTGGGCTTCGTCCCGACCGGCATGAGCGCTCCCAGGTACAGCTGCGCTCGTGGCGGCGAAGCGATTGCGCGGCTTTACAGGCTGTCGCTGGCAGGTTCGGATGAACTGGAGGCAATCGCAGCCTAAGCGGCGTCGTGGAAGATGATCCCGAGCGTATGGCGCCTCCCCCCGCGCAAGGTGCTGACGCCGTGGCGCATCGCGACACGGTAGATGCCCCGTCGACCCTGGACCGGGCGTTGATTGACCGCGAATATCACCGCCTCGCCTGCCTCCAGCGGAACGACCTCGGCCCTCGACTGCATCCGGGGACGATGCTCGGTCAGCACGAGTTCGCCGCCGGTGAAGTCGGTCCCTGGCTCGTTGAGGAGGATGGCGACCTGCAGCGGGAAATGAAGTGGCCCGTAAAGGTCCTGGTGCAGCCGGTTGAAGTCGCCCGGCCCATAGCGAAGGATGAGCGGCGTCGGTCGCGGCTGGCCGGCGGCATGGCATTGCAGCATGTAGCGTTCGAACGATAGCGGGACCGGCTCACCGTGGCCGAGCTGTTCGATCCAGCGGTTCGCGAGCGGCGCAAGCTTGTCATAGAAGCGCGACCTTAGTTCCTGGACGAGCGGTGGGAGCGGATAGGAAAAATAGCGGTATTCGCCGGCGCCGAACCCGTGCCGCGCCATCGTGACATGGCTCCGGAACCTCCCGTCATCGTCATAACAGTCGATGAGCTGGAGCCGCTCTTCTCCGGTCAGCAGCGGCCCGGTCCGGGCGAAGCCGTAGAGGTCGATATCGGCGAGCAGCCTTTCCCAGTCGATCGCCTCGATGCGCTTTTGCAAGGTCATGGCGAAGCTATTGGCCGACAGTGGCGGCCAATAGCTTCCCGCGGCTTGTGCTTAAACCTAGCCGGCGGCGCCCCTCACCCTTTTCGCCGCCTGCTCCGGTGCACTTTGCGCTTCCTTTGCCAGATATTGCGCGACGAGGTGGCGGTCGTCCGCGTTCCAGGGGTGAAAGCCCGGCAGGAAGAAGGCAGCCCAGTCCGCAAAGATCTTCCGCATCATCCCCGGGCGTACCCACATGAACCAGATGAGGCCGGCCCAGGCTTTCACTCCGGAGATCCCGTCCTGCCGGAGAAGCTCGATCGCACCGCGTGTCCGGTCAATGGTGAAGTTGCGCGTGACGAGCAGCATGACCTTGGATTTCACCTTCCACCGCTTCCACCGGGTCCAGTGCCGCGTCGCGTGAAGCCAGCAGTCATAGGCAACGCCCTTGTGCTCGATCTCCTCGATCGCGTGCCAGCGCCACATCTCCCTCGCTTCCGGCTCCGCTGCGGCGAGGTGCCGCTCGTCGGTGAGCAGCTGGTGCGCGAAAATCGCCGTGAAATGCTCGAGCGCCATGGTGGCGGCAAGCGCCGCGATCGGCGGTTTCGACTTTATGAAGTCGAGCCGGAACTGGACCTGCGCTTCAAGCGGATCGAGGTCGTAGCCGCCGTCGACCGCTGCCTTGTTGAAGGCGGCATGCTCGCGGCTGTGGATTGCTTCCTGGGTGGTGAAACCCCTGATTTCCTCGGCGAGCTTGGGTGGGACACCCTCGCGAAAGCTCCTCACGCTCTCAACGAAGAAAGCCTCGCCCTTCGGGAAAGTGGCCGATAGCGCGTTGTAGAAGGCGGTGGCGAACGGATCGCCGCCATGCCACCAGCGGCCCGGTTTCGGGTCGCGCGCGAAACGACGGTCGCGAGGGGTAATGAGAAGATCTGCAGGTGTTACACTTGCGACTGCCATCATTCGGCTCCAAGCACGGGTTTCATCCAGTCTGAGTTTAACTGACATAAATGTCAATAATGACGCAAAGCCGCAAACGCCTCCCGCCGGACGAGAGCCGCGCGCTAGCCGTCTCTGCCGCCCGCGAGCTTCTTCGCGACGAGGGCATTGCTGCGGTAACGCTGAAGTCGGTCGCTGCGCGGATCGGCCGGACCCATGCCAATCTGCTCCACCATTTCAAAAGCGCTGCCGGCCTCCACCGGGCGCTCGCCGAGGATATCGCAAAGACGGTGTCGGCCTCGATCAACGAAGCGATCGGCAAGCGGCGGCGAGGCGAGGCAAGCGAGCGTGACGTGGTCGACGCGATGTTCGATGCATTTCACGCCGAGCGGGTTGGCGAACTCATCGGCTGGATTGCCCTTACCCGGCAGCGCGAGGCGCTCGAACCGGTGGTCGACACGATCCGATCGATCGTCGACGATTTCCGGGCAGCCGGCGACAGGCGGCCGATGGACCGGGTCACGCTGGGCCTGGTCCTGATGGCGATCGGCGACAGCCTTGCCGGCGACGAAGTGGCCGCAGCCAGCGGTCTTTCCAGCGAAACCGTCCGGGAAGACGCCGTTGGGCTGATCAAGGGAATAGTCGGCTCGCAGCAGCCGACCGAATAGCCGACCAGGCGGAACTTCCGCTTGGCTGCCATTTCGCCTCATTTGTCGTTAAACGGCTCGCGATGCATTTTCTCGACCAAGCAAAGATATTCATCCGCTCCGGCGCCGGGGGCCCCGGCGCCGTCAGCTTTCGCCGCGAAAAGTTCATCGAGTTCGGTGGGCCCGACGGCGGTGACGGCGGCAAGGGCGGCGACATCGTGTTCGAGGCCGTGCCGGGACTGAATACGCTTATCGATTTTCGCTACACCCAACATTTCCGGGCCCCGCGCGGCAAGGGCGGAGCTGGCTCGAATATGACGGGGGCGGGCGGAAAGGACCTGGTGATCAAGGTGCCGGTCGGCACCCAGATCCTCGCCGACGACGAGGAGCGGACGCTCCTTGCCGACTTCACGCGCGAGGGCCAGCGCATCCATTTCCTGAAGGGCGGTGATGGCGGGCGTGGCAATGCGAGCTACAAGACCTCGACCAACCGGGCACCGCGCAAGCACACGACCGGCTGGCCGGGCGAGGAAATGTGGGTCTGGCTCCGGCTGAAGCTCCTTGCCGACGTCGGCCTCGTCGGGCTTCCAAACGCTGGCAAATCGACCTTCATCAACGCGGTGACGAATGCCCAGGCGAAGGTCGGTTCCTACGCCTTCACGACGCTTCGCCCACAGCTCGGGGTGGTCAGCCACCACGGCCGGGAATTTGTCGTTGCGGACATCCCCGGGCTCATCGAGGGTGCCGCCGAAGGTGCAGGGATCGGCGACCGGTTTCTCGGTCATGTCGAGCGCTGCCAGCTGCTGCTCCACCTCGTGGATGCGAACGACGAGGATGTTGCGACCAGCTTCCATACCGTTCGCGACGAGCTGGAAGCCTATGGGGCCGGGCTGGCGGAAAAACCCTATGTCCTTGCATTGAACAAGATCGACACGCTCGACGACGAGCTGACCGCGGCCTTGTCAGCCGAGCTCGAGGAAGCCAGCGGCAGGAAAATCTTCCCGATAAGCGCGGCCGGCCGGATCGGGCTTGACCCCCTGCTCGACGCACTGACCGAGCGGCTCGCGCGCTCGAGGGTCGAGGACGAGGGCCCGGCAGAACCGATAGAATGGTCGCCCATTTGAAGCTCGCGATTACCGGAGCGACCGGGTTCGTCGGGCGCCGGCTGCTCGCCCTCGCGGCCGAAGCGGGTCATGAAATCCGCGCCCTGGCCCGCAGGCCGCAGCCCGGACGGCAGGGCGTCACCTGGGTAGAGGGTGCGCTCGACCGGCCGGACCGGCTCGAACATCTGCTCGAGGGGACCGATGCCGTGGTGCACGTCGCGGGCGTGATCAATGCCCCTGACGCGGCGGCGTTCGAGGCGGGAAATGTCGCCGGGACGGCGGCGGTCATTGCTGCAGCGAAGACGGCCGGCACAAGGCGGTTCGTCCATGTGAGCTCGCTTGCGGCCAGGGAGCCAGAGCTCTCCGTCTATGGAGCGACGAAGGCCCGTTCCGAGGCGCTGGTCTCGTCCTCGGGTCTCGACTGGACGATCGTCAGGCCCCCGGCAGTCTATGGACCGGGAGACCGCGAGACTCTCGACCTGTTCAGGATGGCCAAAAGCGGCCTCCTCCTCCTCCCCCCGGCCGGCCGGCTGTCGCTCATCCATGTCGACGACCTCGGCCGGCTTCTCCTCGGGCTTGCTGAAAGCTCCGATGCGGGCGGCCTGCTTCTCGAGCCGGACGATGGCCGCGAGGGAGGCTGGACCCATGGCGAGTTCGGAAAGGCCATTGGCGAGGCCCTTGACCGGCGGGTTGTCGGCATAGCCACGCCGCGGCCGGTCCTCGACCTTTGCGCACGGCTTGACCGCCTTGTCCGGCGCGGCCGGGCCAAGCTGACACCCGACCGGGTCGCCTATTTCTGTCATCCCGACTGGACGGTCGATCCCGGGAAAAAGGTGCCGGGCCGGTTGTGGGCGCCGCAGGTGGAAACGCGCCGCGGCCTTGCCGACACCGTCGGCTGGTATCGAAAACAGGGCTGGCTCTAGAATCTCACCATGCCGGTGAGGTCGAGCACGACCGCAGCGGCAGTCACCAGCATGCCGACGAGAAAGGCGGTAAAGCTCCAGTAGAGCCAGCTGAACTTGTCGTCGCGCAATACTTTTCCATGGTCGTACAGGTCGGCCGTCAGCCGGCGGTAGGTTTCCTCTTCGGACGAAAGGACCTTGATCATCTCGTCGATATAATCGTCGCGCCTGGCGTTGGTGTAGCTTCCGAAAAACAGGATATTCACCTTGTCGGCGGGAAGCGGCTGCTTTGTGCGCGTCATTCGGTTTGGCCGTACGCACAGCACGCCGAAAATGGTCGCGACAAAGGAGAAAAGCGTCAGCACCAGCAGCGGGAGGCTCGCCTTTCCATCGGCAATGTCACCGATGGACAGCGAAAAGACCACAAAGCTCGCGCCCATGAGGATCGAGGCCTTGGTGTCGGCCATGCCGGAAAGGGTGATATTGGCTGCATTGGCAGCCACCAGGAGATTATGGACCTCCTTGGGGAAGACCGGGTCTTCCGGGCTTACTAGGATTGGGTCGCTGGCTTCGCTCATCTGAAAATCCCCTGCCTTGCCCTCGACTGTAAGCAAGCTTGCTTTGGGCCAGGAAGCAAGCGTCCTTTTCGATCCGCCGTTTGGAGGAGCCAGGCGGCCATTCCGGCGCGGCCAATCGCCCTCTTTGCGCCCCATTCGATTGCGAAAGGCCCGGCTCCCAACTAGGAACGCCCGCATGACCGACCGAGCAGATATTGACGCCAGGGTGAAGGCCCTGATCGAGCCCTTCAACAAGAAAGGCATCGAGGTCACCGACGACACCCGCTTTGCCCAGGACCTCGAGTGGGACAGCCTGACGGTGCTCGATTTCGTCGCCAATATCGAGGACGAGTTCGAAATCGTCATCACGATGAACCAGCAGGCCGAGATCGAGAATGTCGGCCAGCTGGTCGACGCGGTCGGCAAGCTCAAGGCTTCCTGACTTGGCCGACCTGTTCTCCAAGTTCGATCCGCTGATCGAGACCCGCGAGCAATTGCTCTCGACGGGGCTCACCGACCCCTTCGGCCTGGTCATGGAGGAAGTGATCTCCCCGACCGTCGCGATCTGCAACGGTCGCCGGACGATCCTGCTCGGTACCTATACTTACATGGGCATGACCTTCGACCCCGACGTCATCGCCGCGGGCAAGAAGGCGCTTGAGGAATTCGGGTCGGGGACGACCGGGAGCCGCGTCCTCAATGGCACCTATGTCGGCCACAAGGCCGTCGAGGACGCGCTGAAGCAATTCTACGCGATGGACCATGCGATGGTCTTCTCGACCGGCTACCAGGCCAATCTCGGCATCATCTCCACCATGGCCGGCAAAGAGGATTACATCATCCTCGACATCGACAGCCACGCCTCCATCTACGACGGCTGCGCGCTGGGCAATGCCCAGGTCGTTCCCTTTCGCCATAACGACATCGATGCCCTCGAGAAGCGGCTGAAGCGCCTTCCCGCCGAGGCAGGCAAGCTCGTCGTGCTTGAAGGCGTCTATTCGATGCTTGGCGACATTGCCCCGCTGAAGGAAATGGTCGCCATCTCCAAGGCCCATGGCGCGATGGTGCTCGTCGACGAGGCCCACTCGATGGGGTTCATCGGCGAAAATGGCCGCGGCGTCGCCGAGGCGCAGGGCGTGATCGACGATGTCGACTTCATCATCGGCACCTTCTCAAAATCGGTTGGAACCGTCGGCGGCTTTTGCGTCTCCAACCACCCGAAGTTCGAGATACTCCGGCTGGTCTGCAGACCCTATGTGTTCACCGCCTCGCTGCCCCCGTCGGTGGTCGCGACCGCGGCGACCTCGATCCTCAAGCTGATGGAGGGCCGGGCCAAGCGCGACCATCTGTGGGAAAACAGCCAGAAGCTCCATGCCGGGCTGAAGGCGCTGGGCTTCACCCTCGGCACCGAGGAGCCGCAGTCGGCGATCATCGCCGTCATCATGCCGGACCTCGAGAAGGGTGCTGCGATGTGGGAAGCGCTGCTCCACGAGGGACTCTATGTGAACCTCGCCCGGCCGCCGGCGACCCCGGCTGGCATGACCCTGCTGCGATGTTCGCTCTGCGCGGAGCATTCCAGCGACCAGGTCGATGAAATTCTCGAGATGTTCAGGTCTGCAGGCCAGGCAACCGGCGTAATCAGCTAAGTTATTCACGGGTTTCATTCACCGAGTCCCGCGTTTACACTGGCGGCATGACGCCATCCGACGAACATATGTTCGATTGGCGCCGCGGGGGCGCGGCCGCGATCGCCCTCGTCGCGACCCTGGTCCTGCTCGGCATGGTGTTTCTCGTCGCGATGACCAACAGCGCCCGCGACGAGGCCCTGCGTGCCGAGCGCCACGCCTATGACGTTACCCTTCTTACGCGGACGATGGACGCCAGCATCGCGCGGGCGGAAGCGGCCGTCGGGCGCTACGCCCTTGACGAGGACCCGATGACGAGCGGCAGTCGCTACTATGCCCAGTGGCGGCTCGCCGAGCAGCAGCTCAACCAGCTGGAACGTTCGGTCAACCGCGACCTCGACCAGCGCCGGCGGACGGCCGAGCTTCGCGAGCTGTTCAACGAACGGGGCCAGCAGTTCCGGGACGTCGCCCGCTATATCGCCGCCCGGCAGAAGGATTATGGCCTTCGATATTATTACACCATCTCGCTCGGAGCGGATGGAGAGAAGGACGTCGGGACACAGCTTCGGGGAAAGCTCAACGAGATCGCGGATGCCGAGCGGGCCGCGCTTTCGGAAAAGATACGGGAATCCCAGTTTTTCTCGGCCGAGGCGAGCCGGCTGACCGACTATCTCAGCTGGCTTGGAGTCACCGTCGGCCTGTTCGCGATCTTCATGGGCTATGTCGCGGTCCAGGCGCTTCGCCAGAACGCCGCGGCGAGGCGCGAAGCGGAAACCGAGGCCGAGCGTGCACAGCTCCTCGAGGAGGCTGTTCGGGAACGGACCCAGGAGCTGCTGGAAGCGAACCAGGCGCTGAAGGCGGAAGCAATCGAGCGGCAGTCGGCGGAGGCGCAGCTTCGACAGGTCCAGAAAATGGAAGCCGTTGGCCAGCTGACCGGCGGCATCGCGCATGACTTCAACAACATGCTGGCAGTGGTGGTCGGCGGGATCGACCTCGCCCGGCGCCGGCTCAACGGACCGCGCCGCGAGGTCATGACCCACCTCACCAACGCGATGGAGGGGGCGACGAGGGCGGCGGCGCTGACCCGGCGCTTATTATCCTTTGCCCGCTCGGAGCCGCTGTTGCCCGAGCGGGTCGACAGCGCGGCGCTGGTCGGCGGCATGAGCGAGCTTCTCGACCGCACTCTTGGTGAACGGATCAAGGTGGAAACCCACCTGGCCGACGATGCCTGGCCGGTGTTCGTCGACCCCCACCAGCTCGAGAACGCGGTACTCAATCTCGCGGTGAACGCACGCGACGCGATGGAGGGCCAGGGCAAGCTCACCATCCGTACCCGCAACGTCAGGATGGAAGCCAACGAGGTCGGAGACATTCGCGCCGGGGAATATCTCGAGCTGCAGGTCATCGACACGGGATGCGGGATGACGCCGGAAGTGAGGGAGCGGGCGTTCGAGCCCTTCTTCACCACCAAGGCCGTCGGCAAGGGAACCGGGCTCGGCCTCAGCCAGATATTCGGCTTCGCCCACCAGTCGGGCGGCGAGGTCGGGATCGAGAGCGCAGTCGGCGAGGGCACGACCGTGTCGATTTATCTTCCTCGAACGGCAGTTCGGGCCGATAATGTCCGAACGCACCCGGCGGTGCAGCTGAGAAGCGAGGACGAGATGACGGTGCCAGGAGCTCGCATCCTGCTGGTCGAAGACGATCCTCGCGTCCGCACGGCGACCGTCGGCGCGCTCGAGGATCTCGGCTACGAGCCGATTGCCTGCTCGAGCGGCGCGGAGGCCCTCGCCCTGTTCGACAGCATGGAATTCGACCTCGTCATCTCCGATGTCATCATGCCCGAGATGACCGGCCCCGAGATGGTGCGCGAGCTCAAGTCCCGCCGGCCCGACATCTCGGTGCTGTTCGTGACCGGTTATGTCGGGGAAGGCGAAGGCGAGGACCTTGTCGGCTACGACCTGCTGCGCAAGCCCTTCACCGTGAACACCCTCGCAGCGTCGGTTGCAGGGGCGCTGGCCCGGCGCCCTAGCGAATCGCGCCCGACCGGAGGAGCCGCGGCAGCAGGCTGATCGCCGCCAGCAGCGGGTGGCGCTTCTGCCACTCGCTCAGCGAGATGTTGGTGCCGGCGTGGCGGTTGATCTTCCAGGCGATATATTCGGCCCCGCCGGCATAGGTGGCGCTTGCCTTGGCAAGGCGGGCCACCGACCAGAGCTTTCCCTCGATCCGGCGGCGACTCCAGCTGGCTGGCCGTACTCCCGGCGAAATCGCCGCAAGCGCAGGCTCCAGGAAACGCCGGTAACGCTCGGGATCGAGATCGACGATCGAGCCCGGCCGACCGCTGCGCTCGGCCCGCAGTTCCGCCGAATAGGTCAGTGCAAAAGCATGGCGCCAGGGCTCGAGCCCGTCGCCCTTCGGTAATGGCTGCGCCGCGGCAAGCAGCGCCGGGGCGGCGCGGGCTACTGCGTCGATGGCCCGGTCACGGGCATCCTCGCTGGCTGCCCAGACGAGGCGCGAGGGCTGGGCAAATCGGGCCCAGACCGAGACGTTGCGGGTTTCCGGGCCGTTCAGCCGGTGGAAGTCCGCCTCGCTGAGGACGGCATATTTGGCTGCAAGCCCTTCATGGCTGAACGGAAAGACATTGGGCGGGATGAGGGCGTTGGCCCTGGCGAGCCAGCCCTTGTCATATGCCTCCTCGTAGGAAGCGACGACGAGATAGAAATCGAGCATCAGCCCGTCGAGCTTCTTCTCGCGAAGGCAGCTTCCGTAGAACAGGACGGCCCGGCTGGCCTTGCCGTGCCTGGCGGCGATCGCCTCGGCCATGGCGGTCACCTTGCGGTCAACCGGTTGCGTGAGCTCGTCCTCGACCAGCCCGCGAATGGTCATGGCCATGGGCTGTGTCCTAGGCCGCGATCCGGACGAACGACAGCGGCTGGGCCGGCCTCAGCAGGATTGGCTTGCCCGGGCCCGCCCGGAACATCTCGCCATCGAGGATGACCTGGCTTTCCTCGCCCTCGATGGCGATCTCGTCGGCTTCCTCGACATGGACCCCGTCGAGCTTGGTCCGCCCGAGCCGTCCGACCAGGCTGGCGCAGAAGGCTCGGAGCATGGAAACGGGCTTTTGCTCGACCGCCACGAACTTGAGCGGACCGTTGCCGCCGCTTCCGATCTCGCTGGAGAGAAGGAGCTTCTCGAGCGTGGTCACGAACAGGAAGGCGAACCGGCCGGTAATGGCGCCCTGCTGGCGGACGCTGACGCTGAGCGGCCTGGGCTCGGGCGGGAGGAAGCTCGCGCGAAGGCCGAACACCTGGCGGGCGACCACCGCGATGGCGGTGATGACATGGCTGATGCTGTTGGGAAGGCCGAGCGGGTAAACCCTCTCGCGGCAGTAAAGCATGATATCGGCGAGGCCGGCGCCGCCGAGGAACATGCCGATGACCGGCTTGAGACCGGTCTCGCCGCCCGAGAGCGCGATCAGCTCGCGCGCCACGAGGTGCGGCGAGAGATCGGCCCTGGCGATGTCGAGAAGCCGCTCGAGAGCCTCGACCGGGTCGCCCACGGCGCCAAGGTCGAGCGCGATGAGGTTGGTCTTGCCGCTCGGAAGCACCGCGACCGGCGGCGCCTGGTTGTCGAAATGGCCGCCGTTGTGAATCTCGGTCAGCGCGGCCTGCACCGTCCCGTCGCCGCCGTTGATCACAAGCACCGCCGGCGAGATCCGAGAAATGGTCCTCAGCGCCTCGCCGATCTGGTCGGCGCGCTCGACCTCGTAATGGAAAATGTCCGGGTGAGCCGCGCAAAATGCCCGGATGCGCGGAAGCTGGGCAAGATTGCCGGTCGACTTGGGGTTGCTGATCAGTGCGATCCGGGGCCTCGCCATCAGCCGCGAGCCCCGGCGGTCCTGTCCACGGGCGCGGCGGTGCTCGCCGCCGCCGGGGCGGCGTTTCCAGCTGCAATTGGAAGCGCCGATTTGGACATGATTTTCTTATCCGCTTCGCTATAGGCACGAACGGCGCCGGGTCCTTTTCCCATTCCCCCCATTTCGGAATCGGTTAAGGTCGGCGCCCTGCTTGCCATGTCGGCCTGCTTTGCGGCCAAATCATGGTGCCGCCGCGACGAAAAGGTGCTCAGTTGCTAGCGTTGGTCGACCGCTATCTTGCCCGCAACATCGCCGTGCCGCTGATCGGCACGCTGGTGCTCGCGGCGATGCTGCTCGTCCTCGAGAAAATGCTGCGGCTGTTCGACTTCGTCATCACCGCCGGCGGGCCCGTCAGCGTCGTCTGGAAAATGCTGGCCAACCTGCTCCCGGAATATTTCTCGCTCGGCATCCCGATCGGGCTGTTGCTCGGCATCCTGCTCGCCTTCCGCAAGCTCGCCCTGAGCTCGGAACTGGACGCGATGCGGGGGATCGGCGTCGGCTACAACCGGCTGCTCAAGGTCCCCTACATGTTCGCGGTCGGGTTGCTGCTGGTCAATATCGCCATCGTCGGCTGGGTCGATCCCTTTGCGCGGTACCGCTACGAGGGCTTGAGGTTCGAACTGAAATCGGGCGCGCTCGGGGCTTCCATCAAGGTTGGCGAGTTCAACGAGTTCGGCAGGCGGATGACGCTGAGGATCGACCGGAGCGAGGATGACGGCACCCGGCTGCTCGGGATCTTCACCGCGCTTGACGACAAGTCGGGGACCCGCATCGCCGCGACCGCAGCCGAGGGCCAGTTCCTGTCGACCGATGATCCCGACACGATCATCTTCCGGCTGAAGGACGGGCGGCTGGTCCAGGACGACCCCTCCTTCGCAACACCCCGGACGCTGTCGTTCGAAAGCTATGACCTGCCGATCAATCTTCCTGCGATCGACCCGTTCCGCGGCCGCGGAAACCAGGAGAAGGAACTGGTTCTGCCCGAGCTCGCAGCGCGGGCATATGGCGGCGCGGCGTCAAGCCGCGAGGGACAGCTGGCGGCTCGCGCCAATCTCCACTTCCGGCTGGTCGAAGTGGTGATGATGCTGATGCTTCCGCTGCTTGCGATCTCGCTCGCGGTGCCGCCCAAGCGAAGCTCGTCATCGCTCGGGATATTCGTCGGCATCGTGATGGTGGTGACCTACCACAAGATCAATCAATATGCCGAAAGCGCCGGCAGCCAGGGCCGGATGATCCCCGAGCTTGCGCTTTGGCTACCATTCCTGGCCTTCGTCGTCCTCATCTTGTGGATGTATCACGTGATCGCCCACCGCCCGGGCGGCCAGCCGATCGGGGCGCTGGAAGCCGCCTTTGCAAAGATCGGGAAGCTGGTCCGCCGGCTCCTTCCGCGGACCGGCTTCCAGCGGGCTGAAGCGGCATGATGAACTTTGATTTCATGCCCTCGCGGCAGCTGGCGCTCTATGCTGCAAAGCTCTTCCTGACGCGCAGCTTCGCGGTGCTGGTCGCACTGGTCCTCGTCCTGATGACCCTCGACCTGCTCGGCGAGTCCGGGAAGATCCTTGCCGTGCCGGGCAACGGCGAAGCCGAGCTCTGGCGCTACGTCTCGCTCCGGATACCGCTCCTCATATCGCGATTCCTGCCATTCTCGGTCCTGCTCGGGGCCCTCATCGCCTTCGCCGGCCTCAACCAGCACAGCGAGGTCGTGTCGATGAAGGCCGCCGGCCTGTCGGCTCACCAGATACTCGCGCCGATGATCGTCGCCAGCCTCGGCGTCGCGGTGGCGCTTTTCGCCTTCAACGAGCTGGTGGTGGTGAAATCGGCGAGGACCGTGAACGCATGGGGGGACGCAGACTATGAGCCGATCCCGCCCGATAGCGGCATTCTCTCCAACGTCTGGATCCGCGACGGCGATGACCTGGTCAGGGCGAAGCTGGTCGGCGGGCGTGGCCCGACGACCAAGCTTCGCGGCGTCACCATCTATGAACGCGACGGCGGCGCGATCACCAGGGTGGTCGATGCCGAGAGGGCCGACCAGACGGACGGTGCCTGGCGCCTCGAAAATGTCCGCACCTATGACGCCCGGATGAACATGGTCATGCGCCAGCCGGAAATGGTGGCGCTCGGCGGCGTCGAGCCGAGCCGCTTTACCCTCGCAAGCGTCGACCCGGGCGAGCGTGACTTCCTTTCCCTTGGAGATGCGATCGACGAGCTTCGCGCGGCGGGCCGGCCGACGGAGGAAGCTCGGACCGGCTGGTGGCACAAGATCAGCGGACCGCTTTCGACCCTGCTGATGCCCCTTCTCGCGGCGACAGCGGCCTTCGGCCTGGCTCGATCGGGCAAGGTGCTGCTGCGCGCGACGATCGGGATGGCGCTCGGCTTTGCCTATTTCGTGGCCGACAATTTCAGTCTCGCGCTTGGCAATTACGGAGCTTATCCGCCGTTCCTCGCGGCCTGGGCGCCGTTTCTCCTCTTCCTCCTGATCGGCGAGTTCGTGCTGATCAGGCAGGAGGAGTAGAGGCGCCGGGCCTGCCGCACCGGAAAGGCCCGAAAGGTCAGCGACCCTTGCTGATGCTGCTCGAGGCCAGTCTTGCAAGCAGCGGGGAAAGCCCCCGGTGGTTCGACGCGAAATAGGGCGAATCCGGCGATAGCTCCCTGGTCAGGCGGCGGTGCGCCTCCCCGAGGTTATGGTAGGGAACACCTGGCAGCAGGTGGTGGAGCGCATGGTAGCGAAGCCCGACCGGTGCCCACAGCGCCGGCAGCGTACCAGGCGGGGGGACATTGACGCTGTCGAGGAACTGGGCGGTGACGCTCATGGGTTCGCCCTCGTTTTCCCAGAGATGGGCAACGAGGGTCCGGACCTGGTTGAGGAACATGACGCCCGAGGCAATGCCAAGCAATATTGCAAAGTCGCGAAGCGGGATCAGCCCGTAGGCGACGAGGCCGAACAGGGTTATTGCCCAGATGCTGGCCATGCTTTCCTGCCAGATCCAGTCACGACGGAACTTGCCCTCGGGGCGCTTCCGGCGGAACGCCGGGTTGATCTGCAGCCCGGAATATTTGGCAACCACCCGCTCGCGCAGCGCCGGGGAGAGCAGCGAAAGCGGTGCGAGTATCCCGAAACGAATGAGCATTCCAATGGGAGCCAGGGCCGCAGCGACCAGGAAGACCGGGAGGGTCCAGGGCCGCATCAGCGCAAGCGGCAGATATTCCGGGTCGTTGGCCGTGCCATAATAGGTCTTGGCATGATGCTGGTTATGCACGCCCTCGTAGAGGAAGGAGGGAACCAGCAGCGGAATGCCGACCACGAGGTTCCAGGCCAGCCTGAAGCCCGGGACGGCGCTGGGCTTGAGGTGGGTCAGCTCGTGAATGAAGCTCCCGGCGCGGTAGAGCGCGAGCACGGCGACGATCCCGGCGATGATCGCGACGAGGGTCGAGCCGGCCGTCAGTGTCAACGCCAGCGCCCCATAGCCGAGCAATGCCGAGCCGAGCATGTCGGCCCAGTAAATGGCGGCGTTCGGCTGGTTGAGGCTGCGCGTCAGGTTCGCGGCCGCCTTGAGCATGGCGTTGTCATCGCCGCGCTGGGGGCGCGCCAGGGACGGAGCCGAATCAGAACCGGAAGCGCCGCTGCGCTCGAGGGCAATACTCTTGGTCATGATGCTGGCGGCCAATTGCAGGAGATAGTGGCACCATCGTGGCGCTTGGATGGCGCCGAATATCGGTTGCGCGGGCAGCCCTCGCCTGCGACCAAGCGGTCATGAGTGGAAAAATCCGCATCCGGCCCGTCGAGACGGGCTCGGACCGACGTGCCTTCGTCAATTTCGCCTGGGAGGTGTACAAGAAGGATCCTTACTGGGTCCCGCCGCTCAAGGACGAGGTCCATGGGCTTATCGATCCGAAGCGCAATCCCTGGTTCGGCCATGCCGAGGCCGCGCTGTGGGTGGCCGAGCGCGACGGGCGGGTCGTCGGGCGGGTGAGCGCACAGGTCGACCAGCTGGTCCAGGAGCATATGGGAGCCGGTACCGGCCAGTGGGGCATGTTCGAGGCCCTGGACGGGGAGGCGGCTGCGGCGCTGATCGACACCGCCGAGCAATGGCTCCGGGCAAGGGGAATGAAAAGGGCCCTCGGCCCCATATCCATTTCCATCTGGGATGAGCCCGGCCTCCTCATCGAGGGGTTCAAGCAGTCGCCGACCGTCATGATGGGCCATCACCGCCCGGAATATGCCGGGTGGATCGAGGCAGCGGGCTATCGGAAGGCCAAGGATCTTTACACCTACGAGCTCGACATCCGCATCGACATGATACCGGTGATCGACCGGCTGATCCGCTCGGGCGAATCCAATCCAAGGGTGAGGGTGAGGGAAGTCGACACCAGCCGGTTCGACGCGGAAGCCGCCATTATCCTCAACCTCCTCAACGATGCCTGGTCAGGCAATTGGGGCTTCGTTCCGCTGACCGAGGCGGAGATCGCCTATGCCGCGAAGAAGCTGAAGCCGATCATCTACGAAGATCTCGTCAGGATCGCCGAATATGACGGCGAACCCGTCGCATTCATGATCACCATTCCCGACATCAACGAGCTGATCAGGGACCTCAATGGCAACCTCTTTCCCTTCGGCTGGGCCAAACTCCTCTGGCGGCTGAGGCGACCCAGGGTTTCCCGCCTTCGGGTTCCGCTGATGGGCGTCGCCCGAAAGCTCCAGGGTTCGCGGCTTGCCGGCCAGCTCGCCTTCATGCTGATCGAGCACACCCGCCGGGTCGCCGTTTCCAAATATGGAGTGACCCACGGCGAGTTCGGCTGGGTCCTCGATGACAACCAGGGGATGATGTCCATCGCCCAGCTTCCCGGGGCCGACATCAACCATCGCTACCGGATTTACGAGAAGGAACTGGCATGACGCTCGACCTTGACGGTGCAGTCCTTCTTCCAATCGACATGCAGCGGGCCTTCGACCGCGCCCCATGGCCGAGGCGATGGAACGGCCTTGTCGACCGGAACGGCCTCACCCTGCTCGCCAGGTGGCGCGAGAAGGGATTGCCGATCGTTCACGTTCGGCATGACTCGGTCATCGAGGGCTCGACGCTTGCTCCGGGCGCCGAGGGAAACCGGCTGAGGCCAGGTTTCGAGCCCGCGGACGGCGAGCCCCTCGTAGCCAAGAGCGTCAACAGCGCCTTCATCGGGACCGACCTCGACCTGCGGCTGAGGAGGCTCGGCGCCTCCCGCGTGGTCGCCTTTGGAATCTCCACCGACATGTGCGTCTCGACGACCGTCCGCACCGGTGCGAACCTCGGCTGGGAGATGGTGCTGGTCGACGATGCCTGCGACTGTTTCGATCTCCCCGACGGAAAGGGAGGCACGATCCCGGCGGAAAGCGTCCAGGCGGCCCATGTCGCGACGCTCGGCTTCGAGTTCTGCACGGTCGTTTCGACCGCGCAGCTGGTCGAAAGGCTAGACCAGCTCGATTGAGACCGGCGCGTGGTCGGACGCTTTCTCCTCCGCC
Organism: uncultured Sphingomonas sp.; assembly: GCA_964594145.1. GTDB lineage: Bacteria > Pseudomonadota > Alphaproteobacteria > Sphingomonadales > Sphingomonadaceae > Sphingomicrobium. The sequence goes on from CAZQLI010000012.1 coordinate 18,087, forward strand.
CGCGCCCATTTATGGACCTCGGCATCGCAGAGCCGGTCCGCCGCCTGCGGTGAACAGAGAAGATGGTCGATCCTGAAGCCCGCGTCGCGCGGCCAGGCCCCGGCGGTATAATCCCAGAAAGTATAAAGCCGGTCCTCGTCGGGGTGCATGGCCCTCAGCGCGTCGGTCCAGCCCTGGTTGACGATGCGCCGGTAGGCCGCCTGGCTTTCGGGCTGGAAGAGGGCGTCCCTGGCCATCGCCCTGCGCGAAAATGTATCGCGGTCCTCGGGGATGACGTTATAGTCCCCGGCAAGGACGGCCGGTCGCTCCTCGGCAAGGATCGCTGCCGCGCGCTCGCGCAGCCGTTCCATCCAGCGAAGCTTGTAGTCGAATTTCTCGGTGCCGACCGGGTTGCCGTTTGGAAGGTAGATGGAAGCGACGATCAGCCCGTCGACTTCGGCTTCGATATAGCGGCTGTGCGTGTCGTCTGGATCGCCCGGAAGGCCCATTTGGCGAAGCGTCGGCGCTGCTCCCCGTGACAGGATGGCGACCCCGTTGAAGCCCTTCTGGCCGTGCCACACGGCATTGTAGCCGGCACCCTCGATGTCGCCGATGGGAAGCGATTCATCAGCGCATTTGAGCTCCTGGAGGCAGGCGATGTCCGGACGCTCGCGCTCCAGATATTCGAGCAGCCTCGGCAAGCGGGCGCGGATACCGTTGATGTTGAATGTGACGAGCTTCATGGCCGGGCCATAGCCCGCGACGGGCCGCGGGCCTAGACGCTGAACGACGATCCGCAGCCGCAGCCGGACGCGGCATTGGGATTGACGACCTTGAACGAGGCCCCGCCGAGGTCCTCGACATAGTCCACCTCGCTGCCATCGACCAGTTCGAGGCTGACCGGGTCGACGACCAGCGTCACCCCATCGGTGATGGTCGCCTTGTCCCCCTCTTCAAGTTCGCCAAGCGAAAAACGGTAGGAAAAGCCGGCGCAGCCGCCGCCGTCCACCGACAGCCGGAGGACGGGCGGACGGCCCTGCTTCTCGGCGATCGTGGCGACGCGCCGCGCGGCGCTGGGAGAGAGGGAAAGCTCGGTCACGAACTCGAGATAGGAAGCTGGCCCGCTGGCGGCAAGCTCAGCGCTTCGGGCCACCAAGCGCGACTGCGTCCATTGCGTGGGTCCCGCCGCCCTTCTTCTGCATCGCGAGCAGATAGTCGTTGGACTTCATGAAGGGGATCGGGTTGACGGCGCGGCCGTCGATACGAACTTCATAGTGGAGGTGGCTGCCGGTCGAACGGCCGGTCGAGCCCATCCGGCCGATCAGCTGGCCGCGGGTGACGCGCTGGCCGGGGCTGACGAGGATCCGCGACAGGTGTCCGTAGCGGGTTTCGATGCCACGCCCATGGTTGAGCTTGATGAGGTTGCCATAGCCACCCCGGTTATAGCCAGCCTCGCTGACCGTTCCGTCGGCCGTCGCGTAGATGGGAGTTCCCACGGGGGCTGCGAGATCGATTCCCTGGTGACGCGCTGCACCGCCGCGGAACGGGTCGGTGCGGGTGCCGTAGCCCGAGGTGAACTCGGCGGCCGGCACAGGCTTTTCGGACGGGATGGCGATGGCGCCATCGGCGAGGTTGTCGAGCTTCTTCCAGCTCGTGAACAGCGACTTGAAGGTCGGGTCGGCCTGGGTGGCCGGGTCGAAGGGACCGCCCTGGCCGGCATAGGGCGAAGCGGACTCGGTATATCCAAGCCTTGCGATTGCAGCCGGGTCCACCTTCTGGCCGGCGATCATCGCGGCGAGGAGCTTCTGCCGCTCCTCGATCTGCAGCACGCGCGCCTCGGTGGCGGCGGCAAGCTTGGCAATCTGTGAAGGAACGGCCGCCGAAGCGGCCGTTGCTGGAATCTGCGCGGGAGCGACGAAGATGCGGACAGCCGAATAGGCCGACCATGCAAGAAGCAGGACCATGGCGACAAGCATCGCGAATTGCGCTGGCGCCGAGAGACGGAGGCGGCGCAGGTGGCTGCCATCGTGCACAAACAGGTCGCGCGCCTGGAAAAATCTGCTCGCCGCGATTGCCTGGGTCATTGCTCCAGCAAACTCCTTGCGTCACGGGACCAGCACTTCCGGCCCAGTGCATTCGTTCAACTATGTGGAGCTCCCCAGCCCCGCTACTCACGACAGGCGATTGCCCTCATCCGTCGAGGCCGCGAAACTGACCCCCAAAGGTTAAGCAATTCAACCTTGGGTTCCTCTTGCTAGGGTGAAGCGCTTGGACCTCACGACGAACCGATGTGGGAACTTGCGGTAGGTTAAGAAATTAACCAGAATTTTCCCGGGTTACTGCGACGAACGGTTCGCAAACGAATCTATTTCCGCCATTTGGCGATCAAGACTTTCCAGCTTGCATCCAACCCCTTAAAGGCGGCGACGGGCCACGCCGTCCCAACGCGGCGCGCGCTCT
>CAZQLI010000013.1:0-18687 GCA_964594145.1 uncultured Sphingomonas sp.
CACCAAGCCCAAGCTCAAGCAGAACCTCACCGAGCATGCCGACATGGCCCGCCTGTCCCGCAAGCTGGTCGAGCTGATCTGCGATGCGCCGCTTCCCGAACCGCTGGACAGCCTTTCGCTGAAAGGGATACCGCCCGAGCCGCTCCGCGAGTTCCTCGAGGACCAGGGCTTCAAGTCGCTCCTGAACCGGGTCGGGAAGGAAGGGGCCTCGAGCGGCGGCGCCCGCCCGATTGACGTCATGGCGTCGCGCTCCTCTCCAGCGCCAGGCGCAAAGAGCGCGGAAAAAGAGAAGATCACCGTCGACCGGACCAAGTATGAAACGGTCGTCACCGAGGAGGCGCTCGACAGCTGGATTGCCGAAGCCACCCACCAGGGCTTTGTCGCGATCGACACCGAGACCGACAACCTCGACAATATCGCCGCCCGGCTCGCCGGGATCAGCCTTGCGACCGCTCCCAACAGGGCCTGCTACATCCCGGTCGGCCATGTCGGCGGCGACCTCCTCAGCGATGCGCCAAGGCAGCTCCCCGCCGAGCTGGTGCTGGCCAGGCTGAAGCCGCTGCTCGAGGACCCGGCGGTGCTCAAGATCGCCCATAACCTCAAATATGACTGGGTGATGTTCGAGAAGGCGGGGATCGAGGTCGCGCCCTACGACGACACGCTGGTGATGAGCTTCGACCTCGACGCCGGCCGCTCCAACCATGGCCTCGACGAGCTGGCCCAGGCCCATTTCGACCATGAATGCATCGCCTTCAAGTCGGTTTGCGGGGTCGGTGCGAAGCAGATCAGCTTCGACCGGGTCCCGCTCGATGCCGCCACCGAATATGCAGGCGAGGACGCCGACATATGCCTCAGGCTATGGCAGCGGCTGAAACCCCGGCTGGTCGCCGAGAGCGCCAACCGAGTCTACCAGATGGTCGACCGGCCACTGGTCACGACGGTTGCCCGGATGGAACGCCGCGGGATCAAGGTCGACCGCGATTATCTCGCCCGGCTGTCGGGGAGCTTTGCGACCGATATCGCGGCCCTCGAGGAACGCATCTACGAGGCGGCCGAGGGTCCGTTCACCATCGGCTCGCCACAGCAGCTCGGCGCCGTCCTCTACGACCGGCTTGGCCTCAAGGGCGGCCGCAAGGGGAAGAGCGGCCAATATTCGACGGACGTCAACGAGCTGGAGCGGCTGGCCGGCGAGGGGGTCGAGGTGGCCCGGCTGGTGCTCGACTGGCGCCAGCTCACCAAGCTCAAGTCGACCTATACCGATGCGCTCCAGGCCCAGATCAACAAGGACACCGGCCGGGTCCACACCAGCTACAGCCTATCGGGAGCGCAGACCGGGCGGCTGGCCTCGACCGAGCCCAACCTCCAGAACATCCCGATCCGGACCGAGGTCGGGCGCCAGATCCGCGATGCCTTCGTTGCAGAGCCTGGCCATGTGCTTCTCAGCGCGGACTATAGCCAGATCGAGCTTCGGCTCGCGGCGCACATGGCCGACGTGCCACAGTTGAAGGATGCTTTCTCGCGGGGCGAGGACATCCACTCCCTGACCGCCATGGAATTGTTCGGGACCGTCGACCGCGATACGCGCGGCAAGGCCAAGACCGTCAATTTCGCGATCCTCTACGGTATCTCGAGCTGGGGCCTGGCAGGGCGGCTTGGCGTCAGCAAGGAAGAAGGCAAGGCGATCATCGATCGCTATTTCACCCGCTTCCCGGGGATCCGCTCCTATATCGACGACACGCTGGCCTTCGCCCGGGAGAATGGCTTCACCCGCACCCTGTTCGGACGCAAGACGCATTTCCCGAACATCCGCGCTTCCAACCCGAACTTCCGGGCAGGAGCGGAGCGGGCCGCGGTCAACGCCCCGATCCAGGGCACCAGCGCCGACCTCATCAAGCGGGCAATGAACCGCATGGACGCGGCCCTCGAAGCTGCCGGTCTTGCCGATGTCCGGATGCTCCTCCAGGTGCATGACGAACTGGTGTTCGAGGTGCCGGAAGGGAAGGAAGAGGCTGCGGCCGAGGTCATCCGCAGGACGATGTCGGAAGCCGCCGAGCCGGCGCTCACCCTCGATGTCCCGCTCGACGTCGAAGTGGGCTGGGGTCCCAACTGGGGCGCGGCGCATTGAGCGAGGCCGAGCGACCGGCCTCCCAGACGGCCGACCTCGCCGCGCTCGCGCGCGGCGGGAGGATCAACTTCTTCGGCTTCATTCTCCGCCTCCTGGCGCGGCTCCCCTTCCTGTTCATCGCTGGCCGCATCTACGGCGCCGAGGCGCTGGGACGCTTCGCCTATGCAATCCTCATCGTCGAGTTTGCAGCGCAGCTTGCAACGCTGGGGCTGAAGCGGGGCCTCGCCCAGCAGCTTGCAAGGACCGACAAGCCCCATGTCTGCGTGGTTGCCGATGCGCTGCTGGTTGCCGCCATCGGCTCGGTCGTCGCAATGGTGATTCTCGCGATATTCCCCCAGGCCATGTTCCCCAACTCCGAGGTTACCGGGATGGAGTGGGCTCTGCCCGTCACCGTCATCGCCCTGGCCTGGTCGGACATCTGCCTTGCCGCGCTCGCCTATCGCAATGACGTCGCATCGACGGTGCGCGCGCGCGCCATCGTCGAGCCATGGACCATTTCCATCGCTGCATTCGCCTGGGCCTTCATCTCGACCCGGGACGGGCTCATCATCGCCTATGCCCTCTCGATGGTCGGTGCGCTGGTGGCCTCGGTCATTCCCTTCCTCAAGAGCTATGGCCTCCCCTACGGCTGGCGGCCCGACCCGGGGACACTGTGGTATCTTGCAAGGCGCAACCTCCCGGTCGCAGCCGCGGACGCGGTGGAATGGGGCTCGCGCCGCGTCGACATCGCGGTGCTGGGCCTGTTCTTCTCGCCGACCGTGGTCGGCATCTATTATGTCGCCCAGCAGGTCGCCTCGCTCCCGTCGAAGCTCAAGACCAGCTTCGACCCGATCCTCGGCCCGGTAATCAGCCGCAATCTCGAGCAGAAGGATCATGCCGCCGTCGCCAGGCAGGTGAGGCAGGTCGGCTTCTGGGTCATTGCTGCACAGGGCGCGGTCGCGCTCGCGCTTGGAATCCCGGGCGAAGCCGTCATGGGCCTGGTCGGCGCGGGCTTCGTCGCTGGAACCGCGGCGCTCGGCTTCCTGCTGGCAGCTGAAGTGGTCGCTGCTACAGCAGCGGTCAGCGAGGCCGCGCTGATTTACTGCGCCCGCCACCGCAACATGATGATCAGCCTCGCAATGATCATTCTCGAGGCGGGCCTCGCGGTTGGCCTCATCCTCGTCATGCGCCAAATGGACTGGCCGGTGATGTGGCAGGCGACCGGGCCCGCGCTGGCGCTGATGCTCGCGCTTGGCTTCGCATCGATCATCAAGTCCCGCCTGCTCGCGAAAATCCTCAACAGCCCGGTCTCTGGCTGGCGCTGGCCCCTGGTCTGGGCCGGCGCTGCAGCCCTCGTCGTCGGGCAGCTGGTCATCCTCCTTCCCGAATGGACAGAACTGCTGTTCGGCATTCCAGCCATCCTCGCGGCGTTCGGCGCCGTGCTGTGGTTCAAGGGCTTCGGTCACGAGGACCGCGAGCTGTTCCGGATGAGCAAGGACGATATCGAGGAGCTTTCGCTACCCGACGCCGGGTCAAGCCCCCGCGCACCCTGAACCCGGGGACATCCGCGCCCGACGGCCTAGTGCCGGAAGTGGCGCATTCCGGTGAACAGCATCGCCAGCCCCGCTTCGTCGGCGGCGGCGATGACCTCCTCGTCGCGGATCGACCCCCCCGGCTGGATGACAGCGGTTGCGCCCGCCTCGGCTGCAGCAAGCAGCCCGTCGGCGAATGGGAAAAAGGCATCCGAGGCTACAGCCGAACCAACCGTCCGCGGTTCGCTCCAGCCATTGGCCTCGGCCGCCTCGCGCGCCTTGATTGCAGCGATCCGGGCCGAATCCCTGCGATTCATCTGCCCGGCGCCGATCGCCGCGGTCGCGCCGTCCTTGGCGTAGACGATCGCGTTCGACTTCACATGCTTGGCGACAGTCCAGGCGAACAGGCAGTCTTTCACCTCCTGCTCGGTCGGCTGGCGGCGGGTCACGACCTTCAGCATGCTGCGCTCGAGCACTCCGTTGTCGCGGTCCTGGACGAGCAGCCCGCCGGCAATCTGGGCAATGGTCTGGCCAGGGCGCCTCGGATCGGGAAGTCCGCCCGTCAGCAGAAGCCGGAGGTTCTTCTTCCTTGCAAATGCGGCGATTGCTTCCTCGTCGGCGTCGGGCGCAACGACCACTTCGGTGAATATGTCGCAGATCGCCTCGGCCGTCTTTCCGTCGAGCCTGCGATTGACCGCGACGATCCCGCCGAACGCGGAAACGCTGTCGCAGGCGAGCGCTTCCTTCCAGGCGTCGAGGAGAGACGAAGCGCTGGCGACGCCGCAGGGATTGGCGTGCTTGACGATCACCACGCTGGGCTCGGCACCCTCGAACTCGGCGACCAGTTCCAGTGCCGCATTGGCGTCATTGAGATTATTGTAGCTCAGCTCCTTGCCCTGGACCTGCCGAGCCTGGGCAACGCCGGTGACGCTCGAGCCCGCGAGGAGATAGAGCGCAGCCTTCTGGTGCGGGTTCTCGCCGTAGCGAAGCTCCATCGCTTTCCGCCCGACAAGGAAGCTGGTGGATGGATATTCCTCGCCCTGGTCTGCCGACGCAAACCAGCTAGCGATCATCGAGTCATAGGCGCCGGTAAGCGCGAAGGCCTTGGCTGCGAGCTTCCGGCGGAAGCCGAGGTCGGTACCGCCCTTGTCCTCGATCAGCTTGATGAGCTCGTCATAATCGGCCGGGTCAGTGACGATCGCGACATAGCCATGGTTCTTGGCGGCTGACCTCACCATCGACGGGCCGCCGATGTCGATATTCTCGATGATCTCGTCGCGCTCGCTTCCCCGGGCGACCGTTGCCTCGAAGGGGTAGAGATTGACGACGACAAGATCGATCGCGCCAATTCCATGTTCTTCCATCGACGCTGCGTGAACCGGGTTGTCGCGTACCGCGAGGAGACCGCCATGGACCTTCGGGTGAAGCGTCTTCACCCGGCCGTCCATCATCTCGGGAAAGCCGGTCAGGTCGGAAATGTCGCGAACCTGGTGGCCGAGCTCGCGCAGCCTGGCGGCGGTCCCGCCGGTCGAGACCAGCTCGACCCCGGCTTCGGCCAGCGCACCGGCCAGCCGGTCCAGCCCGGATTTGTCGGAAAGCGAGAGAAGCGCCCGGCGGATGGGCACAAAGTCGGTCATCGAACGGGTCCCCGATTAGCTCGAGCGGCGGAACTGCCAGCCAATCTCGCCGCCAATAGCGGAAAGTTCGCCGACGACAACCAGCTGGAGGGTCGGCACGGCCTGCCCGCGGCCGTCAATGAACAGGCTCTCCTCGAGCTGGAGCATCGCGCCGCGGCACCGGAAGTTCCATGGCGGCGCCCCGCTCGAGCGGAGGATCGCGCCCATGCCATCGGCGGTTGGAGTCGCCTCGATCCCCGGCGCCAGGTGAAAGCGGATCGCGTAGGGCGCGAACTCGCGGATCTTCTTTCGTCCCTTGGGGATCAGCCGGTCCTCGCCGCGGACTTCCTTGCCGTCATTGCCGAGGCTGAGGCGCCGCTGGTGGATGAGAGCAAACCCCTTCACATAGCCATCGTGGCTCGCCTCGATCCGCGAGCAGTCATTGTCCTCGCTCCTCGCGATCTCGACGTCGCTCACGCCCTTGCCGAGGCTGCCATCGGGAAGGATGGCGGTCGAATTGGTATCGTCGAGGACCAGCGTCGAATGGGCAGCGGTCGAGCGCAGCGCAAGGACGAGCTCGGCGGGAAGCGCCGATGGCAGCCCCGCGGGTCCGCCGCAGTTGACGACGATCCGCTGGGCGCCGTCGCTCATCTCGAGTGCCAGGGTCGAGGCGCAGCCGCTTGCCGCCATCTTCGCGGGCGGCGGCGGAGCCGCATCGACGACGATGATCGTCCCGAGCGCCGACAGGCGCTGGTAGCCCCAGCCACGCGCCTGGCGCAGCGGCCGGGCACGAAGGCCGCAGCCCTCGACAAGCGCGGCGAGCCGCGCCGGTTCGCCGGGATTTCCACCCTGCCAGCTTCCAAGGCCATTATCGCCCATCGTGACGCCATGAAGCGCCGCCAGCGCCGCGGCGGCAGCATTTTCCAGCGCCTCGGGCTGGGTCTGCTTGGCCGCGAAATAAGCGTCGCGAACGAGGCCCAGGCGGTCGACCAGCTGCATCTGCTCCGCCGGGTTCCGGCTCATCAGCCCGCCATCCTCGAACTGGGCGCCGGCGAGCGAGCGCATCAGGCCGGATTCCGCCCGGGATAATCGGGCAAGGGCGCCCTGGAGCGTCAGCGCCGCGACCAGTGCGCCGGCCCAGGCGGTGATCCGCGCCAGCCCTGGCGGCGCCTTGTCGGCATTGGCATCGAGGTGCCTCGCACCCCGGGCAAGCGTATTGAGCAGCGCCGACCGGTAGCCCGCGTCCCGGCTCGACAATATGTAGGGCGCATAGGCCGTCCAGAAGAGGATGCGCTCGCCCCAGAGCTCAGGCGCCCAGGCCTCGTCGACCCTCGACCCATGAGCAATGAGCCAGCGGCCCGCGACCGCCTCGGCGAGCCTCGCCCCCTTGTCGCGGCTCGCGGACGATGAAAGATCGCGAAGCCAGGAGAAGCCCTGGACTTCCCTTGCAATGGCGCTTCGCGCACCAAGGGAAGCGAAGTCGAGATCGGCGAGCCCGATCTCCTCGCTGCCCAGCTGGAGCCTGCCGGCGAGCAGCGCGTCGCCCCGTTCGCGGTCGCCCACGACATGGTCGCGTGGGACGGCCACCAGCCGCAGTGGCTGGCGGCCCGATCCGAACAGGCGCCTGAGCAGCGACGGCTTGGCAAGTCGTTCCAGCCGGCCGTCGCTCATTTTCCTCCCCGGAGGGCGGCGATATTGGCGGCATATTCGCCCGGCCCGCCGCGGAAGGCGGCGGTTCCGGCGACCAGCACGGTCGCCCCGGCGTCGATCGCCTGTGGAGCAGTCACCGGGTCGATCCCGCCGTCCACCTCGATGTCGACCGCAAGCTGCTGCTTGGCGACGCGGTTGGCGATGGCCTCGATCTTCCTCAGCTGGGAAGCAATGAACTTCTGCCCGCCAAAGCCGGGATTGACGCTCATCACCAGCACCAGGTCGACTTCCTCCAGCACATAATCGAGCATCTTGGCCGGGGTCGCGGGGTTGAGGGAAACGCCGGCCTTCTTGCCGAGCCCCCGGATCCGCTGGAGGGTGCGGTGGAGATGCGGGCCGGCCTCGGGATGAACCGTGATGACGTCAGCACCTGCCTCGGCAAAGGCATCGAGGAAATTGTCGACCGGCGAAATCATCAGGTGAACGTCGAACGGCTTGTCGCTGTGCGGCCGCAGCGCCTTCACCACTCCCGGGCCGATGGTGATGTTCGGAACGAAATGGCCGTCCATCACGTCGATGTGGATCCAGTCTGCGCCGGCAGCATCGATTGCACGGACTTCCTCGCCCAGCCTGGCGAAATCAGCGGAGAGGATCGAGGGAGAGATGAGAGTCATGAAGCCGATTAGACGGGATTAATGGATTCGGACAAGGTGCGCGGCGAAGAAGCCATCAAGCCCGCCTGCTTCCGCCAGCATCCCCGGCAGGATTCTCAGCCATCCGCCGGGGCTGGCATCAAGCCCTTCGACCAGTGGCGCCGCAGGCTCCAGCCGATAGTCGCTCCGGTCCTGGAGAAACTCGGCGATCCGTTCTTCCCCTTCTTCCGGCTCCAGGCTGCAGACAGCGTAAACAAGGCTTCCTCCTGGTTTGACCCAGTCGGCGGCCCGGGCGAGCAGCCTCGCCTGGAGAAGCGCGCTCTCCTCGATGATCGCAGGCCTCGCGCGGTAGAGCACCTCGGGATGCCGGCGAAAAGTGCCGGTCGCGGAACAGGGCGCATCGAGAAGCACCGCGTCAAAAACCTTCTCGGACGACCAGTCCAGCGCATCGGCGACGACCATGTCCGCCTCCAGCCCGGTGCGCTCGAGATTGGCGGAAAGTCGGGCAAGACGACTTTGCGAACGGTCGAGCGCGGTAACGCCATGGCCGGCGGCCGCAAGCTGCATGGTCTTTCCGCCAGGCGCAGCGCAGGCGTCGAGGACATGGCGGGCACCGGCGGGGACGAGGCGGGCCGGAAGCGAGGCTGCAAGATCCTGTACCCACCATGTCCCGTCCTCATAACCCGGGATGTCGGTCACCGGGCCGTGATGGTCGAGCCGGCGGTGACGGGGAGCAAGCACCCGCCCGTCCGGGAATGCCTCGCAGGCCTCGTCGCTTGCAAAGCTGAGGTCGAGCGGCGGGCGCCGGACGATGGCACGCCGCGCGGCCTGCACCACTTCATCGCCCCAGGCCCGCCGCCATCGATCCTCCACCCCGGCAGGGAGGCGCGGTTCAGCGACCGGCTCCACGCCGCGCCGCAGCAGTGTCCCGAGGACCCCGTGCACAAGCCGGCGCGGGCCGCCGTCAACCAGCGGAAGGGCGGTCGCGACCAGCGCATGGTCGGGCGTCCCGAGCCCGGCCTTTTGCGCCAGCGCCAGGCGCAGCACCATCCGGGCCTTGGAGTCGCCGGGCAGCGGCTGACGGGTGGCAGAGTCGATCAGTGCATCGAGCTCGGGAAGCAGCCGGAGGGTTTCCCCGGCGATGGCGCTTGCAAGCGCAGCGTCCGCCGGCGGCAGGCCCCGGGCCGCCTGGCCAGCATTGTCCATGGTCTGGCCGCGGCGGAGCACCGCATCGAGAATACGAAGCGCCGCTTTCCTTGCTTCAAGGCCTTCAAGACTTGGCATCGGGCCCTTTAGGCATCATTGGAGCCTGGATGAAACGGCCAAAGCATCTCGAGGCCCCTGCCTATCTCAGCAAGTCGCCGCCGGTCCCGGGCCCTGCGCCGGTCCCCGCCCAGTCCCCGGCGGGGGAAGAAGACCGGCTTGATCCCACCCGCTACGGCGACTGGGAGAAAAAGGGCATCGCCATCGATTTCTAGTGGCCTTCCTCAGTCTTCCTCATCGCCCGGCGGACGCTCGAGCATGGTCGTCAGAAGCTCGTCGATCCCGACCTTGCCCGAAAGAAGCATCGTCACTGCCTCGACCAGCGGCATGTCGATCCCGAGACCCTTGGCGAGCCGGTCGAGAACCGGGGCCGTGTGAGCTCCTTCCGCGACGGTGCGGCGATCCTTCATCAGCTCTGCCGGGTCCTTGCCCTCGCCGATCGCCACCCCGAGCGAGAAGTTGCGGCTGCTGGTGGAGGAGCATGTAAGCACCAGGTCCCCCAGCCCCGACAGGCCAGCGAGGGTCTCGCGCCTCCCGCCCATGGCGAGCCCGAAGCGGGTCATTTCCGCAAAGCCCCGGGCAATCAATGCGGCGCGCGCATTCTGGCCAAGACCCCGGCCTTCCGCGACGCCGCAGGCAATGGCCAGCACATTCTTGACCGCGCCGCCGACTTCCGCCCCTGCAACATCGTCGGTGCAATAGGTCCTGAAGCTGGGGAGGTTGATCCGCGCCCGCAGCGCCTCGCCCAGCTCCCGGTCCCCGCAGGCAAGCGTAACCGCGGTCGGAAGGCCGGCCGCGACCTCGTGGGCGAAGGTCGGGCCCGAGAGCACTGCAACGGGCGAGGTCGGGCATACTTCGCGGGCGACATCGTGAAGCAGCTTGCCGCTGCTTTCCTCGATGCCCTTGGAGCAGAGGACGAGCGGCTTTCCAGGGCAGGGCGACCTGCCGAGCACTGCCCGCATATGCTGGGCGGGGGTCACCACCAGCCAGGCATCGGCAGTGGCGAGCTCGGAGAAGCTGCTTGTCCCCCGGACCGCCGGGTCGAGCTTGAGCCCCTTGAGATAGATTGGGTTCTCGTGGATCGCGTTGACCGCCGCCACGACGTCATCCTCTAGAGCCCAGAGGAGAGTCTCCCTTCCGCCGGTGGCAGCGACCTGGGCAAGGGCGGTCCCCCAGGCACCGCCGCCGATGACCGCCAGCTTCTCGAAACTCATGCCTTCACCCCCGCACCCCTCACTTTCTCACCCTCCGGGTCGAGTGGCCAGCGCGCCCGCGCCGGGACGTCGAGCCCATCGATCAGTCCTGCTGCAAAACGTTCGGCCCCTGCCCAACCGATCATTGCCGCATTGTCGGTGCACAGCCAGCCCGGCGGAACCGAGAAGCGGCAGCCATGCTCCTTAGCGAGGCTCCTGAGCGATTCGCGGACCGCCTTGTTGGCCGCCACGCCGCCGGCAACGACCAGGCTTGGCGCGTCGGAGACGGAAAGTGCCTTCCGGGTGCGATCGACAAAACAGTCGACCACCGCCTGCTGGAAGCTTGCAGCGACATCGGCCGGGCGATGCTCGCCGCTCGCGACCGCCCGCTGCACTGCTGCCTTGAGGCCGGCAAAGCTGAAATGCGGTTCCTTGCTGCCAACCAGCGGCCGTGGCAGCGGGACGGCGGCCGGGTCACCGTCTTTTGCAAGCTCCTCGATCGCCGGGCCGCCGGGATAGCCAAGGCCGAGCAGCTTCGCGGCCTTGTCGAAGGCCTCGCCGGCTGCATCGTCGATGGTCGTCGCAAGCCTCACATAATCGCCCACGCCGCGCACTTCGAGCAGCTGGCAATGGCCGCCGCTCGCAAGCAGCAGCAGGTAGGGAAATTCGAGGGAGCGGTCGACCAGCCGGGGGCTGAGCGCATGGCCCTCGAGATGGTTGACCGCGATCAGCGGCTTTCCAGAGGATAGTGCGAGGCCTTTTCCGACCAGCAGCCCGACCATCACGCCGCCGATGAGTCCAGGACCCGCCGTTGCCGCTACCGCGTCGACTTCGCCGATCGAGATATCGGCCTCGTGGAGGACCTGGCGGACAAGGCCCGGCAGTATCTCGACATGCGCACGGGCGGCGATCTCCGGAACGACTCCGCCGAACGGTCGATGGGCGTCATTTTGCCCGACGACCGCCTGGGCGAGGATCTGGCGGTCGCTGTCGACCAGCGCGGCAGCGCTGTCGTCGCAGGAAGATTCGAGGGCCAGAACAAGCGTCATGGCCGCAGCCTTTGCCTCAAACCCCGGCTTTGCGCTAGCGCGTCGCCGATGAACCAGACCCGCCTCATCATTGGCAGCCGCGGATCGCCGCTTGCCCTGGCCCAGTCCCGGATGGTCGCAGACGCCCTCGAACAGGCCCATGGCTGGCCAGCTGGAAGCGTCGAGATACTGACGGTGAAGACAAGTGGCGACAGGATCCAGGACCGGCCGCTCGCCGAGGTCGGGGGGAAGGCGCTGTGGACCAAGGAGCTTGATCTCGCACTGCTCGAGGGCACCACCCATTGCTCGGTTCACTCGATGAAGGACGTCGAAAGCGAGCGCCCGACTTCGCTCGCCATTGCAGCGATGCTTCCAAGGGCCGACGTCCGCGACCGGCTGATCGGCGCGGCGTCGATCGGCGACCTTGGCGAGGGCGCGCGCGTCGGGACCAGCTCCCCGCGCCGCGCAGCGCAATTGAAGCGGCTTCGGGGCGACCTCCAGATCCAGTCCATCCGCGGCAATGTCGACACGCGCATCGCAAAACGCGAAGCGGGCGACGTCGATGCGACGCTGCTCGCCGCTGCCGGACTGGACCGGCTCGGCCGGGACGGCGTTGGTTCCCCGATCCCGGTGGAAGAGATGCTCCCGGCGCCGGCCCAGGGAGCGATCGGGATCGAGTGCCGAAGCGACGATGCCCGGACCCTGGGCCTCCTCGAGGCGATCGACCATGGCCCGACCCACCAGGCGGTGCTTGCCGAGCGCGCCTTCTGCCGGGCGCTCGGCGGCACCTGCCATTCGCCGGTTGCGGCGCTCGCCCTGGTCGAGGGCAGCGACATCCACTTCCGCTGCGCGATCCTGAGCGAGGATGGCTCGGAGGAGATTGCCCGATCGGAGCGTTTTCCGGTCGGCGACCTCGATCGCCCGGCGGCGCTTGCACTCGAGATGCTGTCCGAAGCCGCCCCGGCGATTCGCAGGCTGTTCGGCACGCAATGAGGAGGCTGCTCCTGCTCCGGCCGGAGCCAGGCCTCTCGGCCAGCGCCCTGCGGGCCCGGAAGCTGGGACTCGACCCGCTCACCTGCCCGTTGTTCCGGATCGAGCCGATCCAATGGGCCCCGCCGGACCCCGGTGACTATGATGGCCTGCTGATTACCAGCGCCAATGCCGTCCGCGAGGCAGGCCCCGGACTCCAGGCATTAAGTGCGCTTCCGGTGCACGCGGTCGGCGAGGCCACGGCCGCTGTTGCCCGCGGCGCCGGCCTCGAGGTCGCGACTGTCGGGCCCGGCGACATATTGTCGCTGCTTCCGATGATCCCCGCCGATACGCGGCTGCTCCACCTCGCCGGGGAGGACCACCGCCAGGTCGCGGATCCGAGAATCGATCGACGGATCATCTATCGCGCCGCCGAGATCGCCGAGCCTGGCCTGCCGCCGCTCGACTCGCTGGTCATCGCTGTCCACAGCCCGCGAGCGGGCCGGCGCCTCGCCGAGCTTGCATGGGACCGGGATCGTGCGAGCATTGCAGCAATTAGCTCAGCGGCAGCCCGCGAGTGCGGAAGTGGCTGGGCAAGCGTCGATTTCGCCGACGAGCCAAATGACAAGAGCCTGCTGGCCCTCGCGGCAAGGCTATGCCACACAGCTTCCCGACAATGACAGCTGGCCACGCACGTCAAGGAATGAGCTGGAGTGCCCGCCTCGCATGGGCACTGCTGCTCCTGCTCGCCGGCGGCGCCCTCGCGGCCTGGGCGCTTTCGCGCTGGGAAGGCGGCGCGCGCTTCCTCGGCATTGCTCCGGAAAGCCCACCGCTACAGGTCGTTCGCCAGGAACCCGATCCATCGCCGGCGCGGCCGACCGAGTCCCTTGCCGCCGCCGACGCGGCAAGGGTCACCACGCTCGAGTCCAGGCTGGCAGCCATCGAGGGCCAGGCCCAGGCTGCCGCCGGGTCGGCAGGGAGGGCGGACGCGCTCCTCGTCGCCTTCGCGGCAAGGCGGGCAATCGACCGGGGAATCTCGCTTGGATATCTCGAGCCATTGCTGATGCAGCGGTTTGGCCGGGAGCATCGTTCCTCGGTTGCGACGATCGTCACTGCAGGCCGGCAGCCAATCCGGCTGGAGGAGCTGGTCGAGGAATATCGTGCCCTCGGACCGGAGCTTCGGGGCCCCGGACCCGACGAAGGCTGGTGGAATTCATTCCGGCGCGAACTTGGCTCGATCGTCACCTTCCATCGCGCCGGTGCCCCCTCGCCAAAGCCCCAGGCACGCTATGAACGGGCGCTCAAGCAGCTCCAAATGGGCGCCGTTGACGCCGCGCTTGCCGAGACGATGCGCCTTCCCGCAGCGGCCAAGGCGTCGACCTGGGCCAGTCGTGCGCGCCGCTATCTTGCCGCCCAGCGGGCGCTCGATGTCATTGAATCGGCTGCACTTCTCGGTCCTCCCGCCCCGGCCGCACCGGTGACGCCCGTTCCAGTGGAGCCCGCGGCTCCAGCACTGCCGCCCCCCGGGCCCGACGCAAGCTGAAGGGTTGGCAAGCACGGCTCGATTTGCGAGTCTGGCCTCGCCGCAAGCTGAGGTTCAGAAGCGCTGACCTAAGGTCTTGCGGGACCATGCGTTTCTATCGGGGGAATTGACACCATGACGCCGTTTTCGTGCCGCTTCTGGATTGGAGCCGGAGTCGCTGCAGCGGCCGGCCTGGCAGGAGCACAGCCGGCGTCGACCGACCCGTTGGCCCCCTTGCCGGACAGGCCCGCGGCAAGAGCAGAACCGGCTTCACAGAGCCGTCCGGCTCCCGCAGCGCTCCGCGAGCGGATCGCGGCGCTCGGCCGGGCGTTCAACGGCGAAGCCGGCGTCTCCATCGTTTCGATGCGCGATGGCTGGCAGGCCGATTACAATGCCACCAGGCTTTTTCCCCAGCAGAGCTGCTCGAAACTATGGGTGGCAATTGCAACGATGGACAGCGTCGACCGGGGCAAGGTCGACCTCGACGACCGGGTGACGGTGGGCAGGGAGGACCTGACCCTGTTCCACCAGCCGATCCGCTCGAAGGTCCTTGGCAATGGCCGCCACACGACAACGCTCGGAGCATTGCTTCACAGCGCAATCACCGAGAGCGACAACACGGCCAATGACAAGCTGATGCGCTCGATCGGCGGCCCGCAGGTCGTCCGCGACATGATTGCAGCAAAGAAGCTTGGATCGATCCGCTTCTACGACGGCGAGCGTGCACTCCAGTCGAAGATCGCGGGCCTCATCTGGAGCCAGAGCTATTCGATCGGCGATGCCTTCTACAAGGCGCGCGGCGCGCTCCCGATGTCGGTCCGCAAGTCGTCCTTCGAACGTTATATCGCCGATCCCTACGATGGCGCTGCGCCCCATGCCGTTGCGCTTGCGCTCGCGAGGCTGCAGCGCGGTGAGCTTCTGTCGCCAGCCTCGACCCGGCGTCTCCTCAACACCATGGCGTCAACCAAGACCGGCGGCCTTCGCGTCCGCGCCGCGCTGAAGCCCGGCTGGACCTGGAGCCACAAGACCGGGACCGGGCAGAACTTCCGGGGCCGTGTCGGCGGGATCAATGACATCGGGATCCTGACCGCGCCGGACGGGACAAGCTACACGATGGCGATCATGACCATTCCCAACAAGTCGGACGGGGATGCCCAGGAACTGATGCGCAACATCGCCCGTGCGCTCATTGCCGAGCATGAAGCCGGCCGGACCCGCTGAGGCGGTCGCCGGGAGGCTTCGCTCGCAGCCTGGCATCCAGCGGGTGCCAAGCCCCCGCCTCGACCTGTTCATCCTGAAGGACTTTCTCGGGCCGGAGGAGTGCGCCGCCTTCTGCGAGCTGATTGACTCCAACCGCCGCCCCTCGACCATCGCCGACGATATGGGAATCGCCAATTTCAGGACCAGCGAGACTTGCGACCTCGACCCCGGCCTGCCGCTGGTCGGCCGGCTTCAGGAGCGGCTGTCGGATCTCACCGGCATTCCCCTCGACCGGGCCGAACCCCTCCAGGGCCAGCGCTACGCGGTGGGACAGGAGTTCCGCGCCCATACCGACAGCTTCAATCCCGGAAGCGCCGACTATTACATCCACACTGCAAACGGCGGCCAGAGGAGCTGGACGGCGATGCTTTACCTCAACCGGCCGGAAGAGGGCGGCGCGACGCGCTTCAAGCTGATCGGCAAGACCGTGCAGCCGGAGGCGGGCAAGCTTCTCCTGTGGAACAACCTGCTTGCCGACGGTGCTCCCAATCCTGCCACCCTCCACCACGGGATGAAGGTTCGCCGCGGAACCAAGTTCATCCTTACCCAGTGGTACCGCGAGCTCCCCTTTCGCTAAGCGAGGGGCGGGCCGCTTCGAGCTCTGACGCGATCCTGTCGGCAGTCCTCAGCGATAGCGCAAGAATGGTAAGGGTCGGGTTGGCCCAGCCGGAAGTCGGGAACAGCGAGCTTCCGGCTATGTGGAGATTGGCGAGGCCGTGGACCCGGCCATATCCGTCGGTCACCCCGCGGCGCGGATCGCTGGCCATGCGGGTGGTCCCGATGTGGTGGAAGCCGCCGATCGGGTGGGCGCTGATCAGCTCGTCGCATACCCAGCGCCTGTCCGGACCGGAAAGCCAGCTCGCAGGTTCGACCGCGCCAAGGCCGAGACGGCGGGCTTCGCGGTCAAGCGCTCCCACCAGCCCGTTCACGCTATCCACGTCGAGCGGCGAAAGCCGCCAGTCGAGCGCGACCCGGGGCATCCCGATAGCGTCCCTCTTGTCGCTGAGCATCACCCGGCTGTCGGGATTGGGGGCCTGCTCGGCGCGAATGACCAGCGCGAGGTCGAGGCCGCCGAGCCGCTTCATCATCCAGGGATGAAGCGGCCCGGTGAGGCCGGTGTAGCTTCGGACCAGCCGCTTGCTTGCCTTCCACAGCGAGCGCCCGGCGCGGGTTGGAGCGGTGCGATGCTTGACGTGAAGATAGGCGCGCTTGGTCAGCGGGTAGCTTCCGCCCTCTGGTTGTCGCACCGCGACGGTCAGAGCGGTGTTGAGCAGCCCTTCGCGGCGCTGCAGCTCCTCGGACGGGGTAATTGCCGGCGATACTTCGACGCCGTTGACATGGCGCTTGGCGAAGGCCGCGAGCCACTTCCATTCCGCCTTCCCGACGATCCGTCCGCCGCGCGCATGCGGATGCTCCATGAAATAGCGACCGACCAGGTCATGCTGGTTGCCGACGCCGGCTTCCACATCCGAGTTGGATGCGAGGAGGATCCTCGGGTTTTCAATCCCGCCCGCGGCGAGCAGATAATGGCGTGCGCGGACATCGATCGTCCTTCCCGAGGGCGCCCGGACGTCGAGCCGCTCCACCGTTCGATGGTCCTCGGAAAGCCGGATCTCGCGCACCGTCGCATGCAGCAGCAGGGTGCAGTTCGGGTCATTCTCGAGATCCTGGGCTTCGCCGATGGTGAAACGGTCGAACTTGGGGTCGAAGCTCCACCAGCGTACCGCCAGTTCCTCGCTCGAAAAGCCCTGCATCAGGCCTGGATAGGGAAGTCGTTCCGTATCGACCGCTCCAACCCCCAGCAGGCCCCGGGCCTCTGAAAGATAGGTCCTGATCTCCTCCGGCCCGAACGGCCAGCCGCTCCCCGGGACCCAGTCGCGCCGTTCGAAATCGATCGGGTCATATTCGGCGCAGCGGCCTCCCCAGATCGCCGTCGTTCCCCCGAAGAAGCGCAGCCGGCTATGCTCCAGCGCGTAATAATCCTCGCCGATCACCTCGCCGCGGTTGAAGTCCGCGCTAGGCTCGTCGTGGTCGAGCCCACCGCTTTCGAGCAGGACGACCCGGTGGCCCCGGGAAAGCAACCGCCGTGCTGCTGACTGGCCTGCAGCCCCGGACCCGATGATGGCCACCTCTGCCGTAACGGCCTCGGGCGCCTCGATTGCGCAGTCGATCCTCATTCTTCCCTCTGCCCCGGGCCTCAGCCCGCGGGTCCGACGCAACATAGGTATTCAATGATACTTGGCCGGTTCATGGCACACTGTCCACAAGGAGGGGTCAACTGATCGTTCCGCTGCCTGCTCCCTCCTTGAGTTTTACCGGGACCCGGAGGTAGCGCACGCCATGTTCGTCGGCCGGCGGGAAGCGCCCGGCACGCATGTTGACCTGGATCGACGGGATGAGAAGGCGCGGCGTCGCAAGGCCCTTGTCCCGCTCCGTCCGCATCGCCACGAATTCCTCCTCGCTCACGCCCGCATGGACATGGCGGTTGGAACGGCGTTCCTCCTCGACGGTGGTTTCCCAGGCAAATTCGTCCCGTCCCGGCGCCTTGTAGTCGTGGCACATGAACAGCCGGGTTTCGGGCGGAAGCGAGAGTATTTTCCGGATCGAGCGGTAGAGTTGTCGTGGGCATCCGCCCGGGAAATCCGTTCTCGCGGTTCCATAGTCGGGCATGAACAGCGTATCGCCGACGAAGACGACATCGCCGATGCGGTAGCTGACGCAGGCCGGCGTGTGGCCGGGCGTATGGATCACCTCGATCACAAGGTCCCCGGCATCGAGCCGCTCGCCATCGGCGAGGAGCCGGTCGAAATCCCCGCCGCCCTCCTTGACGTCGTCTGCGCCGAAGATCGGCCGGAAGATATTCTGGACCTCGCGAACACGCTCGCCGATCGCGATCCTCGCGCCGGAGCGCGCCTTGATGAGCGGCGCCCCCGAGAGATGGTCGGCGTGGATATGTGTCTCGAGCACCCAGTCGAGGGTCACCCCTTCGCTGGCTGCCGCATCGACCAGCTCGGTGACCGATTTGTCATCGACCGTGCCGCTCGACGGGTCGAAATCGAGCACGGGATCGATGATGACGCCATGACGGCTTGCGGGGTCGAAGACGAGGTAGCTTATGGTGTTGGTCGGCTCGTCGAAGAAAGCCCGGATCCGCGGCGTCGCCCCCATTCTCTTCCCCCCGCCCGTTCAGTCCTGCGGCGCCGGGCTGGGCGCACCGATCGTCCAGACATGGCCGAAAGGATCCTTGAGCTGCCCGTATCGATCCCCCCAGAACTGGTCTTCAAGTTCCATGACGGTCGTAGCCCCTGCTTCGGTGGCCCGGTTCCACCAGGCATCGGCATCGTCGACCTGGAGGTGCAGCATCACCCCGGCGGGATCGGGCAGGGGGTCGCCACCGTGGTGCTCGGCGAAATGGTCATGAAGCATCAGCGATGAACCATTGACCTTGAGATGGGCATGCATCAGCCGCCCGTCGTCTGCTGCGTGGCGCATCAGTTCGGTTGCGCCAAACGCCTTCTTGTAGAATTCGATCGCCTCGGCAGCCCGTCCGCCGCCGATTGCCAGATGGGGAGTAAGGCCATTCCCGGGCTCCTGGAGATCCATGTCCATCGACTCGCTCCTTGCCTTCCCTGCTCGCTGCCCTTATAGGCGCCCCGCTTTCCAGATAGTTGGAAAAACGAACGGCCCGGCCAGTAAAGGGCTGCCGTGGCAGTTCGATAACGTCGCCCCCAGCAGGGGCAACAAGGAGACGAAAATGCCCAAGCTCAAGACCAAGAGCGGCGTGAAGAAGCGCTTCAAGCTCACGGCGACCGGCAAGATCAAGCACGGCGTGGCGGGCAAGCGCCACCGGCTGATCAGCCACAATGCCAAATATATCCGCCAGAACCGCGGCACCAC
>CAZQLI010000014.1:0-18508 GCA_964594145.1 uncultured Sphingomonas sp.
GCCGATCGCGTCGCCCCGGTCGCAATCGGCGGAGTGACGCCGACCGAAACGACGATCAGCGACCTCTCCTACCCCGGCAGCCGCAAGCTCTACCTCTACGTCAAGGGCGAGCATGCCGCGATCAAGGCGGCAATCGGCCAATTCATCGAGTCCTATGCAAGGTCGTGGGGCAAGGGCGGATTGCTCAACAAGCGGGGACTGGTCCCGCTTTCACCGGCGGATGCCGAGGCTGCGGCCACCCAGGCCCGGGCCTTGGCGCCGATCGACCCGGCCACGCTGAAATAGCCAGGCCTGGCGGGCGCGCATGACCCTCAGCATTGCAATCCTGCTCGTTGTCGGTGTCGCCGCCACGGCCGGCATGATCGCCCGGACCCGGGCGGCCGGCCTGCGCGGCGGCAACGCCCGCCTCAACAGCCTGCCCGGCTACCACGGCGTCTACGTCGCCCTTTGGGCAGCAATGCCGGCATTGCTGTTCCTTGCAATCTGGGCGCCCGTTCAGTCAGTGCTGATCGACCAGGCAGTTCTTGCGTCGCCGGCAGGTCAGCAGCTTCCCGACTTCGACCTGGCCCGCGACACCATCATTGCCGAGGCGAGAGAGATTGCCGCGGGTGTTCGCGAAACCGGCTTCAACGCCGAGGCCACCGACCTTGCACCGGTTTATGCAGCCGCGAGCAACCGGTACGCGGCCGTCGGCGGTGCAGTGGCTCTCCTGCTGGCAATTGCCGGCGCATTCCTGGCGATGCGGCGCATCAGGGTCGATTTCAGGGCCCGCAACGGGGTCGAACGCTGGGCAATGGGGCTGCTTCTTGCCGCCTCGATGATCGCGATATTGACGACGCTCGGCATCGTCCTTTCGCTCCTGTTCGAGAGCCTCAGATTCTTCCAGATGGTCTCGCCTGTGGAATTCATCTTCGGGACGAGCTGGAGCCCGCAGACCGCGATCCGGGCTGACCAGGCGGGGTCGTCCGGCGCGTTCGGGTCGGTTCCGCTCTTCTGGGGCACGGCATTCATCGGGGCGATCATCGCCATGATCGTCGCCATCCCGCTCGGGCTGATGTGTGCAATCTTCCTCACCCAGTACGCACCTCACCGCCTGCGGGCCTGGCTTAAGCCAATCCTCGAGATACTCGCCGGCGTTCCCACGGTCGTCTATGGCTATTTCGCGGCGCTGACCGTCGCGCCCCTCATCCGCGACCTTGGCATTGCGATCGGTATCAGCTCGGCCTCGTCCGAAAGCGCGCTTGCTGCCGGCCTCGTCATGGGAATCATGATCATTCCCTTCGTGAGCTCGATGGCCGACGACAGCATTGCTGCCGTGCCCCAGGCGATGCGCGATGGCAGCCTGGCGCTCGGCGCAACCCGGTCGGAGACGATCAAGAAAGTACTTCTGCCTGCAGCACTCCCCGGGGTCGTCGGCGGAGTCCTGCTCGCAGTCAGCCGCGCCATCGGCGAGACGATGATCGTGGTGATGGCGGCCGGGCTTGCCGCCAATCTCACCATCAACCCCTTCGAGAGCGTGACGACGGTCACCACCCAGATCGTCCAGTTGCTCACCGGGGACCAGGAGTTTGACAGCGCCAAGACGCTGGCGGCCTTTGCCCTTGGCCTTGCGCTTTTCATCATCACGCTTGTCCTCAACCTCATCGCGCTTCGCGTGGTGCGCAAATATCGGGAAGCTTATGAGTAGCGCTGCCCAGCACCCTGACATGTTACCGGACAGGGCCACGGCCAACCGCTGGACGGGGGAGAAGATGCGCCGGCGCGTTGCCAGGCGTTACGCTGCCGAGCGCCGGTTCCGCCTGTTCGGTCTTGCTGCCGTCAGCCTGTCGATCGCCTTTCTCGCCTTCCTGCTTGCGACCATGGCCTGGAAGGGACTTGGCGGATTCACACAGACCGAAGCGAAGCTCGCGATCGACTTCCCACGCTCCGACCTGTTCCTCGACGAGGCCGCCTTGCGCGGCCCGGATGCCAGGCAAGCGCTGGCGGACGCGGGCCTCGAAGGCGTGATCGAGGCAGCAGCGGTCGCACGCTTCGGTGAAAGCGCCGGAGACATGTTCGGCGGGGCGAGCGCCAGATCGCTCGGGAAACAGCTGGTCGAGGATCCCGGGCTATTGGGCAGGAAGGCGGAGCTCTGGCTTCCACTCTCGTCCAAAGCGGACGTCGCTGCAAAAGGTGACGGTGATTCCGCCATCGAGCAGCTCGTCGCCAGGGCCGAGACGCGGCGCGTGTTCAATGCCGGGTTCCTGAGCGCATCCGACGCAACCGATCCGTCCGTCGTCGGGGTGTGGGGAGCACTCAAGGGCAGCTTTCTCACCATCCTCGTGACGATGGCTCTTGCCTTCCCCATCGGTGTTCTCGCGGCACTTTATCTCGAGGAATTCGCGGCGCGGAACCGATGGACCGACATGATCGAGGTGTCGATCAACAATCTGGCTGCAGTTCCATCGATCATCTTCGGTCTTCTTGGCCTCGCCGTTTTCCTCAACCTGATGCACCTCCCCCGCTCGGCGCCACTGGTTGGCGGCCTCACGCTTGCGCTGATGACCATGCCGGTGATCGTCATTGCCGGGCGCAACGCCATCAAGTCGGTGCCGCCTTCGATCCGCGACGCTGCGCTCGGCGTCGGCGCCTCGAAAATGCAGGTCGTCTTCCACCATGTGCTGCCACTCGCCCTGCCGGGCATCCTCACCGGGACCATCATCGGCATGGCCCGCGCGCTCGGCGAGACGGCGCCGCTCCTGATGATCGGAATGCGCGCGTTCATTGCTGCACCGCCGCAAGGCATTACCGACCCATCGAGCGTGCTGCCGGTCCAGATCTTTCTGTGGTCCGATGAAGTCGACCGTGGCTTCGTCGAGAAAACCAGCGCCGCCATCATCGTCCTGCTCATCTTCATGCTGCTGATGAACGGGCTCGCCATCTATCTTCGCAACCGGTTCGAGCGCCGGTGGTAGGAACCATGACCATGATCGAAACCCTCGACCCCGCAACCGCCACGGCCATAGAGCCGGTCGATACCGAGAGCGCGCCGAAAATCAGTGCGCGGAGCGTCAGCGTATTTTACGGGGAAGCGCAGGCCCTCAGGGAGGTCGGCGTTGACATTCACGAGGACAAGGTCACCGCGTTCATCGGACCTTCCGGCTGCGGCAAGTCGACCTTCCTGAGGTGCCTCAACCGGATGAACGACACCATCCCGGGCGCGCGGGTGACGGGTGAGATCCTTCTCGAGGGCGAGGACATCTACGCCCCCTCGATGGACGTCGTGCAACTTCGCGCCCGCGTCGGGATGGTTTTCCAGAAGCCCAATCCTTTCCCGAAGTCGATTTTCGAGAATGTCGCCTATGGTCCGCGAATCCATGGGCTCGCCGACAGCCGGGGGGACCTGGAGGCAATCGTCGAAAAGTCGCTTCGGCGGGCTGGCCTGTGGGACGAGGTCAAGGACCGGCTTGGCGAAAGCGGAACCGCGCTTTCCGGCGGCCAGCAGCAGAGGCTTTGCATCGCAAGGGCAATCGCGGTTGATCCCGAGGTGATCCTGATGGACGAGCCCTGTTCGGCGCTCGACCCTATCGCAACCGCCAAAATCGAGGAGCTGATCCACGAGCTTCGCGGCCGCTATGCGATCGCCATCGTCACCCACAATATGCAGCAGGCGGCCCGGGTCAGCCAGAGGACTGCCTTTTTCCACCTTGGCGAAATGGTCGAATATGGCCGGACCAAGGACATATTCACCAACCCGCGCCAACAGCGCACCCAGGACTATATCACCGGCCGCTATGGCTGATCGGAGAAAAGACATGGCCAGCAGCAGCGGGCATACGCTCAAGGCATTCGACGAGGATCTCGACCGGTTGCGGGCGCTCATCAGCGAGATGGGCGGTCTTGCCGAACATGCCATTCGCGAGTCGATGCGGTGCCTCGTCGAGCGCGATCTCGACGGTGCAGCCCGGATCGTCGAGGAAGACAAGAAGCTGGACAGGCTGGAAATCGAGACGGAGCGGCGGGCGATCCAGCTGATCGCGCTTCGCGCGCCAATGGCAGCGGACCTTCGCGACGTCGTCGCGGCGCTCAAGATTTCAAGCGTCGTCGAGCGGATTGGCGACTATGCCAAGAATATCGCAAAAAAAACGCCGCTGCTTGCGACCCGGCACATTGAGCCGCTTGCCCTGATGCCGGAGATGGCGAGGATCGCGACCGCCATGGTCCATGACGTGCTGAACGCGTTCGTCCACCGCGATGCGGAGGCCGCGCTTCGGGTGATCGAGCGGGACAAGTCGGTCGACGACTTCTACAATTCGATATTCCGGACACTCCTCACCTACATGATGGAAAATCCGAACAATATCGGCCAGTCGGCGCACCTCATGTTCATCGCCAAGAATGTCGAGCGGGTCGGCGACCATGCGACCAATATCGCCGAGATGGTCTATTATGCTGCCACCGGGAAACATATCACCGACCGGCCGAGGGGTGGCGACGACTTGCTGGTGGAAGATAATTGATGATCCCCAAGAGGCTGCTGCTGGTCGAGGATGACCGGGCCCTGGCCGAACTCGTCACCTATCATTTCGACCGGGCGGGTTACGCCGTCACCCGGACCGGGGACGGCGAGGAAGCATTGATCCTCGCCGAGGAACTGAAACCCGACCTGGTGCTGCTTGACTGGATGATCGAGGGAATAAGCGGCATCGAGGTCTGCCGCCGGCTGCGCCGCCGGCGGGCTACCGCCAATGTGCCAATCATCATGCTAACGGCCAGGGGAGAAGAGGACGACCGCATCCGCGGTCTCGAGACCGGCGCCGATGACTATATGACCAAGCCATTCAGCCCGAAGGAACTGGTTGCAAGGGCCGGAGCGGTCCTGAGGCGGATTCGGCCCGCACTCGCCGCCGATGCGCTGGCCTATGCCGGCGTCGAGATGGACCTCGTCGCCCACAAGGTCAGGCGGAATGGCCAGCTCGTCCAGCTTGGCCCGACCGAGTATCGACTGCTCCGCCATTTTCTTGAGAATCCGGGACGGGTATACTCGAGAGAGCAGCTGCTCGAGACGGTCTGGCCGCACAGCGAGGAAATCGAGCTTCGGACGGTGGACGTCCACATCCGCCGGCTTCGCCAGGCGCTTGGCGACCCCGACCTTATCCGCACGGTCAGAAGCGCGGGCTATGCGCTCGACGCCGAAGGGGTTGCCTGAGCGGGCGCGCCGACGCATGGACCTTGGCAATGTCCCGGCGCAAGAAATCATCCCATGGCCACGGCAACCCGAACCGGCCCCGCTTCTGGGGGCGGCACGCCGTCGCCGCGGCACTCGATAATCCCGACCGAAGGGTCCTGAAGGCCTGGTCGACGCGTGAAGCAGCCAATTACATGCAGTTTCCGCCCGAAGTCGCGGTGACCATGGCGGATGTCGCCGACCTTGGTCGACTCGTTCCAGGCGATGCACCTCACCAGGGCGTGGTCATCGAGGTCGAACCACTCGAGGATCGCTGGCTCGGCGACCTGCTTGCAGACGCGCCCGAGAAAGCCGTGCTGCTGGTGCTCGACCAGGTGACCGACCCTCACAATGTCGGCGCCATTCTTCGCTCCGCTGCCGCCTTCGGCGCGATCGGCATCGTGACTCAGGATCGCCATGCCCCGCCAGAGAGCGGAGCATTGGCCAAGGCAGCTTCAGGAGCGCTTGAGCGGGTGCCATGGGTCCGCGTCGTCAACCTCTCACGGGCGCTCGACGAGATCGCCGAGGCAGGCTTCTGGCGGATCGGCCTTGCCGGCGAGGCCCAAAGCGATCTCCAGCAGGCGCTCGGACCGGCGCGGGTCGCCCTGGTGCTTGGCGCCGAGGGCCCGGGGATGCGCTCCAACACCCGCGATCATTGCGACGCCCTCGCCCGGCTTCCGATCTCGGACGCGGTCGAGAGCCTCAATGTCTCGAACGCTGCCGCGATCGCCCTTTATGCAGCGAGCATCGCCTGATGGTCAGGACCGTCGATACGCTCAAGGACAGCCTCGAGGCCCTCGCTCAGCGGGAACGGGCCTTCGCCCGGGTGCTGGAACAGCTCGGCCATCCCGAGCCGCGCTGCAGCGAGCCGGGCGTCGAGACGCTTTTAAGAACGATTGTCGGACAGCAGGTAAGCGTCCAGGCCGCACGATCGATGTGGGCCAAGCTCGTCGCGAAGCTCGGCCAGCCGATCGACCTCGACCTGCTGCTGCGCTCCACGGACGAAGAGCTTCGCGAAGCTGGACTGTCGCGCCAGAAGGCCGGCTACGCGCGCAGCCTCGCGGGCCTCGTCCAGTCGGGTGAACTCGACCTCGATCGCCTGTCCGACGACGACGAGGAAGCCATCGCCCAGCTCACCAGGATCAAGGGCATCGGCCGCTGGTCAGCGGAAATCTACCTGCTGTTCGCCGAAGGCAGGCGCGACATCTGGCCGGCGGGTGACCTCGCGGTCCAGATCGAGATCGGCAAGCTGATGGGGCTGGGCCAGCGGCCGAGCGAGAAAGAGCTTCGCGCAATTGCCGAACGCTGGCGTCCCCATCGCGGCGCGGCCGCGGTCCTGGCCTGGCACAGCTACAACGCACCGCCGCTGGACTGACCGGCTGCGCCTTTCTGGGCCAGCCAATCAGGCCGGCTGAAGGCCGAGGCTGTGCCTGCGGGCACTGAGGCCGCGGAAGATCCTGGAGCCAAGATCGAGGCGGAACGGCGCCAGCTTTTCGTCTTCCTCGCTGCCGCGCCCGACCAGGAAGCTGGCCGATACCTGTTCTTCCCCCGACCCCGAGCGGAACAGGATGTTGAATCCCACCAGCGGCACGAACAGCGTCCGCCCACCCGCCTCGAAGCTTCGCAGCTGGTCAAGCGGGATCCTCACGGCGCTCTTGAGCGACAGCTTGCCAAGCGGGGCAATGGCCGGGATGCGGTCGCCGTTTCCGATCGGCTGGTGGAAGAAGCCCGCAATCTCCTGGTCCTGGCCAGGATGGGCGGTAAACATCTTCGCCTCGATCAGCACATCGCGCGCCGGCGCCGAGCCGGCGTTGGCGACGATCACTTCGAACTGGAGCGCGGCCTCGGTCGGAGTGACGACCACCCGCTCGGGGATGAACTCGAGCCCGAGCTCCGGCTTGAAGCGGGTCGAGATCACCAGCCCGTCATCGGCAGGCGCGGGCTTTGGAACCGGGCGTGCGGCAACGCCGGGGACCAGTGCTCCGCGCGGCGTTGGCCCCGGCTGGGCGCGGGGCGGGACGGGATCGGGCCGTGGGCCCGCGGGAGCCCGCGGCCCGGGTTCAGGAACCGGCTCGGCGCCGAGGCCGACGAAGGCCATCCGGCCGGGGTCGCCGCCTGTTGAACGACGGCCGTTGCGGCTCCACGCGATATAGGCCCCGCCGGCGATAAGCGCGGCGAGCGCAACAAGCCATGGCCAGGGAAGCGAGCCATCGCCGGTGTCCAGCCGGGGAGCGACGCCCGGATCGCTGTCGGTGTCGGTGCTTGCAAAGCCGGGCTGCGGAGCCGGGCCTGTCCGGACCTCGAGCGGCTGCGAAGGCGTCACCGGTCCGGCACGGTCGGCTTCCTGGCTGCCAGCAGCTGCCCGCGAGGGATTGGCCGGCGTAAGCTGGGGCCTTGCGACCGGGACTTCGGTCCGGGGACGGGCAGGCCGGGCAGCAGCTTCGCCTGGTACCGCCTCGTCCGGACGCGGCGCGGCGGGGGCAGTGGTTGCCGGCTTTCCGGGGGCGGCTGCAGGCCCGTCGGATGGACGGGTAACCGTTCCCTGGAGCGTGAAATCTCTCAGCGTGGATGGCCCGACGGTCGCCGCCGAGGGTGGAGGTGCCGCGGTGACGTCTACGGGGGCGTCACTGTTCTGGGAGAAAGCGGGAGAGGCAAGGCAAAGCGCCGCCAGCGCGGCAAAGCCGCCAAAAGTCCCGAATTTCATGCGGCGAAATGCCGTCATTCTCCCCCGCCATGCTGGTTGCTGGAATATGAGCACCGTCCTGCCCCGCGGCCGGCGCCCTGATCGGACGCTATTGGCGAGTAAGTCGCGCCAAGACAAGCATTTCCGGGCTGAGCCGAGCCTTAACGGGTGCCGACCGGATGCAGATTCGCTGCATAATGAGCCGCCTTGTCGGCATAATGGGCCGCCGAGAGGCGGAGCATCGCCACCTGGTCGTCGGTAAGTGACCGGACCGCCCGCGCCGGGGATCCGACGATGAGGCTTCGTGGCTCGAAGCGCTTGCCCTCGGTCACCAGGGCGCCCGCGCCGACAATGGACTGTGCCCCGATCACCGCGCCGTTGAGGATCCTGGCGCCCATTCCGACCAGGGACTCGTCTTCGATCGTGCAGCCATGGAGAATGGCCTGGTGACCGACCGTCACCCGCTCGCCGATGGTGAGCGGTGCACCGGGGTCGGAATGGCCTATCGCGCCGTCCTGGAAATTGGTCTCGGCGCCGAGGATGATGGGCGTATTGTCAGCCCGGATAACCGCGCCGAACCATATGCTGGCGCGTTTGCCGAGGCGGACGTCGCCAATGAGATCGGCCGACGGCGCAACCCACGCGCCCTCCTCGAGCCGTGGTTCATTTCCGTCGATCGAATAAAGCGCCATCCTCCGCTAGCTAGCGCCTGCCAATGCTGCCGCCAAGCTTGGCGGGGTCATTACTGCCGGACATTAACTCTTCGCAGCGCCCGGGATTGAAGCTAGGCTTGGCCTGGCTCGGTGGGGAGTAATGCTGATGGCCAGCCATGGGCGCAAGGCGGAGCGGGTTCCGCTCCAGGCAGACATTGATTTCCGGCGGACGGGGGAGCACCGCTGGCGGGTCAACGTCCTCGACATGTCTCCCGAGGGCTGCCGCCTCGAACTGCCGGTCCGGGTAAAGGTTGATGATATCATCTGGGTTACGCTTCCCGGGCTCGAGGCCATCCAGGGCAAAATCTGCTGGGTGAAGGAATGGGTGGTAGGTGTCGAGTTTAGGCGCCCGTTGCACCCGGCCGTCTTTGAGATGGTCGAGCGCAAGATGCGCAGGGGCGAGTGACGAAGTTCATCCTGGTCATCGACGAGGGCACGACCTCGACCCGGGCGATGCTGTTCCGTCCAGATGGCTCGATGGCCGGCTCTGCCTCCCATGGCATCACCCAGCATTACCCGGAGCCCGGTCGGGTCGAACATGACGCGACCGAGATCTGGGAAAAAACGCTCGATGCCGCCCGCCAGATGGTGGCAGCAGCAGGTGGCGCCGATAACATCATTGCAATCGGCATCACCAACCAGCGCGAGACGGTGCTGGGCTGGGACCGGCATAGCGGAAAGCCCCTTGGGACCGCGCTCGTCTGGCAGGACCGTCGAACCGCCGATCGCTGCGCCGAACTCCGCGAAGACGGCCATGAGGCCAATATCCAGCAGCGGACCGGGCTGCTGCTCGATCCTTATTTCAGCGCGTCCAAGATGGAGTGGCTGCTGCGGAACCGGCCTGAATTTGGCGATGCTGGTGACGCCCTCATGCTGGGCACGATCGACAGCTGGCTGCTGTGGAAGCTGACGGGCGGGAAGACGCACGCGACCGACGCAAGCAACGCCAGCAGGACGATGCTGATGGCACTGGATGGCCGGGGATGGGACATGGAGCTGTGCGAGCTCTTCAATGTCGACCCGCCAAGCCTGCCGCAGATCGTCGACTGCTGCGGCAGGCTTGGCGAAACCGACCCCCAGATCTTCGGACGTGCCATTCCAGTCTGTGGCATGGCCGGTGACCAGCAGGCTGCAACGATCGGCCAGGGCTGCCTGAAGGCGGGGTTCACCAAGGCGACCTTCGGCACCGGCGCCTTCGTGCTGGCCAATAGCGGCGAGCGCCCGCTGCATTCGGCGAACCGGCTGCTCACCACCGTCCTGTGCCAGGTCGGCGGAGAGCGCAGCTATGCTCTTGAAGGGAGCATCTTCGTCGCCGGAAGCCTGATGCAGTGGCTGCGCGATTCTGTCGGCCTCCTCGTCAGCGCGCCCGAAAGCGAGCTGCTTGCAAGGTCGGTCGCCGACAATGGCGGGGTTTACATGGTGCCGGCGCTAAGCGGGCTCGGAGCGCCGCACTGGAGGCCTGAGGCACGCGGCCTGATCTGCGGGATCAGCTTTGCAACGACCCGGGCCCATCTCGTTCGCGCAGCGCTCGAAGCCCAGGCCCATCAGGTCCACGACCTGATGGCGGCGTTCGAAGCTGACGGGGTGAGATGCGAACGCCTGCGGATC
Organism: uncultured Sphingomonas sp.; assembly: GCA_964594145.1. Taxonomy (GTDB): domain Bacteria; phylum Pseudomonadota; class Alphaproteobacteria; order Sphingomonadales; family Sphingomonadaceae; genus Sphingomicrobium. Next base: position 10,211 of record CAZQLI010000014.1, read on the forward strand.
GACGGCGGAATGGTGGCCAACAACTGGCTGGCGCAGGACCTCGCCGACATGCTGGACCTCGACGTTGAACGCCCGGCGATGGTGGAAACAACCGCGCTTGGAGCAGCCATGCTGGCCGCGGTCGGAGCCGGGATCCATGCCAGCCTCGACGAAGCGGCCCGGGCCATGGGCGGGGAAGTCGCGCGCTTCGTGCCGGAGATGGAGGAAGCCGTGCGGGCCCGGAGGATCCGCGGCTGGAAAGAGGCGCTCGCAAGGATCTGAGGGAGCCGGGGGGCTGCCAGCACCATCCAGTTCAGCGAGCGGTAATGCCGTTTCGGATATGCTATTTTAATGGGACCCGGTTGCCCAGTTCCGTTTCGGCGATAGCCGGGCCCTTGCCACGCGGGCCTTGAAAGCGAGCCCGCAAGAACGGGAGGGCTGATGTAGATGAAACAAATTGTCATTGGAGCAATCGCCGGGGCGATTGTGGCGGCGACTCCGGCTGGTGCGATGCAGTCCGCTGCGGCGCCCGCTGCCTTCGTTCCCGGCAAGCAGGTTGTCGACACCAGGGGAAAGGCCGTCGGGCTGATCAAGTCGGTGCGCGGCAATGAAGTCATATTGAAGACCGACCGACACGAGGTGCGGCTCCCGGTCAGTTCCTTCACACCGCACAAGGGAAAGCTGGTGTTCGGCATGAGCCGCGAGGCCCTTAACCAGGCGACCGATGCGATGCTGGCCAAGGCATTTCTTCCGGGCGCGACGGTCCACGGCCGCAATGGTGCGCCCGCCGGCCGGATCGAGGCCATCGGCGAAAAATTTGTCACCGTGCAGCTGCAGTCCGGCGATGAAATTCGCCTGCCGCGAAGCTCGATCGCTCCCGGTTCAAATGGCGCGGTTCTCGGCATTACCGTCGCCGAGCTGCAGCAGCTGGTAAGGCAGAACCAGATAGACTGAGCTTCGCCTCACCGGCACGCGGCGCGCGCCGATGCGTTGCATCGCCATGGACCAGCGTGACGGATTGGCAGCCACCAGAACGGATCTTGCCGAAGACCGGACCATTCTCGCCAACGAGCGGACATTCGCCGGCTGGATGCGAACCTCGCTCGCCGCCGTCGCGATCGGAGTTGGCTTTCACGCGCTTTTTTCGGATCTCCAGCCATTCTGGCTTCCGCGGGCCATCGCGACCAGCTTCCTGCTGCTCGCCATTGTCGTCATCATCCTTGCCGAGCGGCGGGCCGCGGCGGTGATGAAGCGGCTGAGCGCACATGTGGTGATATCGGCAAGGCCGATGAACCTCAGGCTGTTCGCGGGCGTGATCGCGATCTCGGCCTTTGTGCTGATTTTCGCCCTGTGGCTGGCCGTATAAGCCGGTCGGCCAGTCAGTTGGTCCACTCGGCCAGGACCCGTTTTTCCCCGGGGCGCTCTATCCACACCCGGTCGATGTCCGCGGAAACGATACAGTCGGGCGGCCGGTCCCGTCCGCTTCCGGTGCACTGGATGACCCGGCCATCGCGACTGGCGCGGAGGCGTCCGCCAAGGACGAGGTTGAACCCGGCCGTCCCGGGCCTTTCGCCTTCTTTCAGCTGTACCACCGCCTCGAACGGGCGGTCGATGCGCCGGCCGGTCCGCGAATCCTCACGGGTGAAATAGCGGGCGATCCCGACGCGCTGGACCGGGATCGCGCTCGGCTCACTGGAGGCCCCTTCCCTGCCTGTCGTCCGGGTGTCGGGGCGTTCATCGGGCTGTACTCCGTCCTCGCTTGCGCCCGCGGCCGCTTCCTTTGCCGGGCAATCCGCCGTCAGGAGCCAGGGTCTCGGGAGCCAGAAACCTTCAACCGCTTCCACGCCCTCGCCGGCGAGGCTGGCGACCCCTTCATCACCGAGCGAAAGCGATGCCACTGCCCGTAGCCGCAAGGTCCGCCCGTCGGGATCGACGCTCCAGCCATGATCGCCGCGGCCGGGACCCTGGCCCTCGCAGCCAAACCTCAGCCTGACCTCGAACTGTTTTCCGTCGAGCTTTCGCTGGGCGGCAAGATCATCCGTTCCGATTGAATGGGCGCTTGCTGCCCGCGCGACAGCCAGAAGAATCCGGGCGCGGTCGAACGGAGGCTCAACGATCGGAAGTGTCGGCAGGGGCTTTTTGTCGGTCGCCTCATTGGCACCGTTCCCGGCCTGCTGGTCCTGCGGCTGACATGCAGGCAGAACCGCCGCGATTGCCAGGACAGCTGCCAATGGGAGACCCGTCGATCGCGGCCAGGATGATATCGGCCAATTGTGCATGGGGCAGACGATAGCACAGCATCGGGCCATGGCCAGAAAAGATGGGCATAAAAAGCAGGCCTGAAATCGTTGGGGTTGCATGGCGCCGCCCAAGCCGGTCAAAGGAGCGGATGGCGACGAGCCAACTCATCACCCTCCTGGTCCTTGCCGCCGTCGTTGCAGCACTCATCTGGGACAAGCTCAGGGCCGACGTGATCGCGCTGACCGGCGCCGCGGTCCTTCTGATGACCGGGGTCGTCCGGCCGATCGAGGTCCAGGGAGCATTTGCAAGCCCGGCGATCGTTGCGCTCGCTTCCCTGTTCGTCATCGCGTTTGCAATGGAGCGCGCCGGACTGCTTGACGAGGGCATCCGGCGGGCGGTCCAGCTCTGCCGCCGGATCGGAACAGCGGGCCTTTGGGTATTGATCACCATTGCCGGATCGGCATCGGCCTTTCTCAATAATACGCCCGTCGTCGTGCTGAGCGCTCCGGTCGTCCGCGACACCGCGCTTTCGCTTGGAAAGTCGCCCAAGACCTATTTGATCCCGCTGTCCTATGCAGCGGTGCTCGGTGGCTGTTGCACCCTTATCGGAACTTCGACCAATCTCCTGGTGAACGACATGGCGTCGGTCGCTGGCCAGCCGCGGTTCGGCATATTCGAAATCACGCCCGTTGGCCTCATCGTCGCGCTGGCCGGCGGCGCCTACCTCCTGCTGTTCAGCGGCCGGCTCGCCCGGGTCGGGCCGCAAGACGACGAAACCAAGGAGGAAACGGCCGCCGAAACCGGCAAATTCCAGGAGCCTGGCCTTGCCGGAGGGCTCATCGGCAGCGCCCAGTCCTTCGCCAAGGAAGTCGAGCTGAAGCCGGTCCCCGCGATCCTGTCAGCAGTCGTGTTCGTTGCCGTCGTTGCCTTTGCAACGCTCAACGTGGCTCCGATCGCGGCGTGCGCCTTCGCTGGCGCGGTGCTCCTCATCCTGATGAGGGTCATCACCATCGACGAGGCCTATTCGGGCCTCAGGCCCGAAGTGCTGATGCTGATTGCCGGCATGGTGGTGCTTGGCATTGCCCTCGACGAGACCGGCCTTGCCAATTCGGCAACGACGCTATTGCTCGGCAGCATGGACGGGATGAGCCCGCTGCTTGCGCTCATCATCCTTTATGGAGTCACGCTGTTCGCAACAGAGCTTCTCTCAAACGCGACCGTCGCCGTGCTCTTCACTCCCGTCGCCGTGTCGATCGCCGAGTCCTTCGCTGTGAGCCCCCGGCCTTTTCTCGTCGCTATCATGATTGCCGCCAGCGCCGCCTTCGCGACACCGTTCGGCTATCAGACCAATGTGCTTGTCTACCAGATGGGCGGCTATAACTATCTCGACTTCGTGAAGATCGGAATCCCGCTCAATTTCATTACATGGATCGCTGCGATCATCGCCATCCAGGCCTATTTCCCATTCTAGGGCGCAGGCGCGGGGCCCGGTCCTCCTGCATTCGCAATTTCTGCCGGGAACATGCTCTCGAATATCTCGCAGTCGAACAGATGATCCCCGAGCCGGAATGACGACCTGGTTCTTGCCCAGCGAAGGAGCTGGGCCTCGGTGAGTGGAACGGCGAAGGACACACCGGCGGTAAAGCTGTCTGTCCAGCGAAGCTCACAATGGAGCGGTGGCAGGTCGGGAATCCGCAGGCAAACGGTCCCAAGGTCACGGATTTCGCTGACTGTCCTGAGCCGCGCCCCGCCCTGCGAAATATTGTCGAGATAGCCGGCATAATGCCGGTTGCCGATGCGGATCCGTGCCCTGCACTGGATCTCGAGCCTGCGATATCGTCGACGCCTGGTGGTTGAAACATCGTCAGGCGACGAGCCCAGCAAATCCATTTTTGACCTTCACTGCAGTTGCGTTCGAGGGAGGTCGTACTCCGGAGCTGCAAACCCCTCCCTAATGACCTCTCCGGATCGGACGCGTGATGGATCTAATCTGTTCGCCCTGCATCAGCTCGGCCGGCCGGCCTTTGACGGGTCCCCCCTCCGGCCTGGAACATGAGTACCACGGAGCGATTGGCCGGCTGTTTCGACCAGGAACAGGAGCGAGACGGCTCCCACGGCACAGGCGCCCATCATGTAATAGGCCGGGATGGCAGTGTCGCCGGTGACGCCGATAAGCCAGCTGTTCACGGCTGGAGCAGTGCCGCCGAAAATCGAGGTCGACACGTTATAGGCGATGGCGAAGCCGGCAAAACGGACATGCGTTGGAAACATTGCCGGAAAGGTCGCCGAGATGGTCGCAAGCTGGGGGACGAATAGAAGCCCGAGCAGCGCAAATCCGACGACTGCGCCGACAAGGCTATTGTCCATAAGATGGTAGAGCGGGATGGCAGCGAGGAACAGCCCGGCCAGCGAAAACCACCACATCGGCTTGCGCCCGATGCGGTCCGACAAGCGTCCGGCGAACGGCAGGAACAGCATCATGAATAGCATTCCGATGATCGGCACCATCAGTGCCATCTGCGTCGAAAGGCCGAGCCGCCGCTGAAGGTAGGTCGGCATGTAGCTGAGCAGCGTGTAGTTGACGACGTTGAGGGCAATCACCATTCCGCCCATCACCAGCAAGGGCCGCCAATAGTTGCTCAGGAGGTCACGGAACTCCCCTGCGACGCTCTTTTCCTGCTTTCCCTCCTGCTCGATTTCGCGGAAGATTGGCGTGTCCTCCATCCTCGAGCGGAGATACATGCCAATCAGGCCCATGGGCCCGGCTACCAGGAAGGGGATCCTCCACCCCCATTCGTGCATCGCTTCCGATCCAAGGAGGAGCGAGAAGCCGAGCATCAATAGCGCTCCCAGCGAATAGCCGGCCAGCGTCCCGACCTCGAGGAAGCTGCCATAGAATCCGCGCCTGTCGTCAGGCGAATATTCCGCCATGAAGGTCGCGGCGCCGCCATACTCGCCGCCTGTCGAGAACCCCTGCACCATCCGAAGAATGATGAGCAGGGCGGGCGCCCAATAGCCGATGCTTTCGTAGGAAGGGATGAGACCGACACAGACGGTCGCTCCCGCCATCATCAGGATTGTCAGCGCAAGGACGGACTTGCGGCCAAGCCGGTCGCCAAGCGGACCCCAGAAGAGTCCGCCGAGCGGTCGGACGAGAAAGGAGATGGCAAAGGTGCCGAGTGCAAAAAGCGTCGCGCGCTCGGCTTCTCCTGGAAAAAGCGCGGCCGAGATATAGGTTACGCCGTAGGCGTAAATGCCATAGTCGAACCACTCGGTCGCATTTCCCATCGCCGACGCAGCAATCGCCCGCCTCAAGGTGCTCCTGGGAACTGCGCCCTGCCCCGTTGCAGCTGCATCGGCCTGGCTCATTTGTCGGTCCTCATGTCATCGGAAACCATCTCGCTCGAAAGAGGGTCCAGTCGAGCCGAAACCGGCGTGGTCCGCGGCAGCAGTTGATAGGCGCCCTGCTGGTCCGGCGGGACGGGCGCGCCAACGAGCTGGCGCCAGACAGCGTAGATGAGCATGGCGCTGGCAAGCCCCCCTATCCCCAGGAACAGGCCCGACGGGCCGGCGAGCGACATCATCCCGGAGCCGATCAGAGGGCCGCAGGCGGAGCCGAGGGAGTATACCAGCACCAGGCCTCCGCTGGCGCCGACGCGCTGCCCGGGCAGGACGTGATCGTTGGTGTGCGCGACGCACAGCGGGTAAAGAGCAAAGCTGAAACCGCCGAACAGTGCCGCGAGCACCAATCCGCCGGATTGAGGCCCGGCCAATGCCAACCCGAAGGCTGCTGCTACCGTTCCGGCGAAGACCGAAATGATCACCGGTCTCCTGTCGAAGCGGTCCGAAAGGCGGCCAAGGGGCCATTGTAATGCAACGCCGCCCAAGATCACGCTGGTCATGAACCAGGCGGTCGCGGATACCGGCAATCCCAGCTCCCGGGCATAGACCCCGCCGAGACCATAAAAAGCTCCAAGCATGACGCCGGTCACTGCCGCCCCGACGATTCCAAGAGGAGAGATGGAATAAAGCGTCCGGATCGGGAGAGGGTTGCTCTCCCCCAGCACCGGCCCCTTCTTCCGGGTCAGCGAGACCGGCAGAACCGCAAGCGAAATGAATATCGAGGCGACGACAAACGGCATCGACGGGGCTTCGTCGCTGACGTTCAGGAGCAGCTGCCCGAGGCCCTGCCCCGTATACAGGGCAATCATGTAGCCGGCGAGGACGGCTCCCCTTGCGTCCCCTTCTGCCTGGTCATTGAGCCAGCTCTCGAGACAGACGTAGACGCCGGCAATGCAGCAGCCGTCGATGAAACGAAGCCCGGTCCAGAAAAGCGGCGATTGCGCGATCGCATATGCCAGCGTGCTGGCAGACAATAGCGATACAAAGGCCGCGAATGCCCGGATATGCCCGACCCGCTTCACCACCGCGGGAGCCTGGAGCGAGCCGATGGTAAGACCCACGAAATAGCTGGTTACCACGACTCCGATCAGCAGCGGATCGACGCCGCTAGCCTGGAGCCTGACGCCGATCAGGGTCGTCAGAAAACCAGCGCCGAGCATCAACATCAGGATTGCGACAAGGAGACTTCGGACCTGGCTGAGTGAAGCAAGCACTGGCAACCAATGACGGGAGCGTCGCGACGTTCCCGTCATTGGAAGCTCGCGACACGTCAAATCCTCCTGGCCTTGGCGGCCAACAGATGATTTGGCCAGATTCTATATACTTGGATTCTGGGCGACCCGCTGTAGTCTGGCGGCATGGGGCACAGGGGGAAGATCATTCGGGGCCGCTTTGGGCGAAACAAGGCTCATGCAAGGCAGCGAGGAAGCGCTTGGCCTCCAGTGCAGCCGAAAAGGAAGCGCATGTCCCGCCGGTTGCCGTGGTGGGAGTATAAGGGGCTGGTTGCATTTGCAGCCTTCGCGCTGATCGTGGCCATGGCCCTGGCGAATGATTTTATCTCCGGCCCGCGAACGTCCCTGGCGGCGGTCGGAGCAACCAGCACGAGCTTTGGCCTTTGCCACACGGGCGGCGGATTCAACTGCGTCGTCGATGGCGACACGATCTGGCTTGAGGGACAGAAAATCCGCATTGCCGATATCGACGCGCCCGAAACACATGACCCCGGCTGTGCCTCGGAAAAGACGTTGGGAGACCGGGCAACTGCCCGCCTTCACCAGCTCGTCAATTCGGGTCCGGTGAGCTTGAGATCGATCGACCGCGACGAGGACCGTTACGGGAGGAAGCTGCGGATCGTTGAAGTGGACGGAAGGAGCGTCGGCGACACTCTGGTCGAGGAAGGGCTTGCACGCTGGTACGAGGGCGGCCGGCGTCCCTGGTGCTGAACTGGTGGCAGGCTTGACCGGTAAAATGACACCCATATTCCCCGGCATCATCAATCCTGCGTTCAGGTTTCGGCCATAAACTTTTCGCCGCCAAACCATCAGATGTCGGAGGAACGTTTGATGCAGAAGCATCTCCTTTATGCATTGGCCGGACTTGCGGCCAGCGCGGTTGCCGGATCTGCAATCGCAGCCGACCAGGCAACCAAGACGATGCGGGTCCCGCTCGCTGACGGATCGACCGTTACCGTTGAATATGTCGGCGACGTCGCGCCGAAGGTGACGGTGATTCCTGCCACGCCATCGCCCGCGAGATTTTCTCACTGGGCCTTCCCGGATTTTGCGCAATTCGACCGGATGATCGCCGACATGAACCGGCGCTCGGCTGAAATGATGCGGCGCGTCCAGGAGATGCGCAATAGGGGCATGCATTCCGCATTTCCCGGTATGAACCTGGCGTCGGCCGGCAGTCTTCCGGCAGGGTCAAGCAGCGTCAGTGTCGTAACCGTCACAAATGGCGGGAGCAGCTGCACCCGGACGACCGAGGTCGTGTCCCAGGGAAACGGCAAGCCAGCCAAGGTGACAAGCAACCTCAGCGGCGATTGCGGTCCTGAGGCTGCTACCGGCAGCGCGGCATCGCCGGCGCCCGTTCCGACCGCCTAGACGACGCCCTGGCCCCAAGGGCCATGGCGCCTCATCTGCGCTCGAGTGGGCTGGCCGCCGGGCCTCCCGGGGC
>CAZQLI010000015.1:0-17010 GCA_964594145.1 uncultured Sphingomonas sp.
GGTCTGCCACCAGGTGTCGACGACCGGGCAGCGCCCGCCCCCGACGTGCTCGCGATACCAGAGCCAGGCGCGCGGGTTGATCGGCTCGCCGACCGAGCCGAGCAACCGCAGCGAGCTCAGGTCGTGCTTCTCCAGATGCTCGACGCCCCACTTCATGCAGGCGCGGATCGCGGTCGGGGCGGTGTAGAGGATGGTCACGCCATAGCGCTCGGCGATCTCCCACCAGCGATCCTCCGCCGGGTAGTTGGGCGCGCCCTCGTAGAGAACCGAGGTGGCGCCGTTGGCGAGCGGGCCGTAGACGATGTAGCTGTGGCCGGTGACCCAGCCGATGTCGGCCGCGCACCAGTAGATCTGGCCGGGCCGATAGTCGAACACCTGCTCATGGGTGAGCGACACCCAAACCGCATAGCCGCCCGTCGTGTGAAGGACGCCCTTGGGCTGGCCGGTCGAACCCGAAGTGTAGAGGATGAAGAGCGGGTCTTCCGCGCCCATCTCCTCTACCGGGCAATCGTCGGCGACCCCTTCCTCGGCCTCTTCCCACCAGAGGTCCCGCCCCTCCTCCATCGGCACGGCATTGCCGGTCCGGCGAAGGACGATCACCTTCGAGACCGAGGTGCAGTCGGAAAGCGCCTTGTCGACATTGGCCTTGAGCGGCGTTGCCCTTCCGCCGCGCAGACCCTCGTCCGCGGTGATGACGATCGTGCTGTCGCAGTCCTGGATCCGCCCTGCGAGCGCCTCCGGCGAAAAGCCGCCGAACACGATCGAGTGAATGGCGCCGATCCTCGCGCAGGCAAGCATCGCGACTGCAGCCTCGGGCACCATCGGCAGGTAGATGGTGATCCTGTCCCCCCGCCTTGCACCCTGCTTCTTCAGCGCATTGGCGAAGCGGCAGACCATTTGGTGGAGCTGGCGATAGGTGATCGTCCGGACCGGTTCGTCCGGGCTGTCGGCTTCCCAGATGATCGCCGGGACGTCGCCCCGTTCCGCCAGGTGGCGGTCGAGGCAGTTGGTGGACAGGTTTAGCGTTCCATCCTCGAACCAGCGGATCGCGAAATCCTTCTCGTTGAAGCTGGCTTCCTTGACCCTGGTGAAGGGCTTTATCCAGTCGATCCGCTGCGCCTCGCGGCGCCAGAAGCCCTCCGGGTCCTCGACCGATTCGCGGTACAGGGCTTCATAACTCTCGGCACTGATGTGCGCCTTCTCGGACCAGTGGGCTGGAACCGGGTAGAGATCGTCCGTCACGACTGCTTCTCCTATTGCCGCCTTACGACCTAGGCCCGAGCGGCGGCGATGCAAAGGCCCTCGCTTAGAGGAATTGCGTCGGCTAGCAGTCGTTCATGGCCTTGCTCGTTACCGGCGCCGCCGGGTTCATCGGATCGCATGTTTCAAGGGCACTCCTCGCGAGGGGCGAGGAGGTCGTCGGGATCGACAATCTCAACGACTATTACGACCCGGCACTGAAGCGCTCGAGGCTCGAATGGCTGAGCCACGGCCATGGCAAGGGCTTTCGCTTCGAGAAGGTCGACTTCGGCGATGCCGACGCGGTCATGCGGTTCGCGGACCACCACCGCTTCGACCGGATCGTCCACCTGGGTGCCCAGGCCGGGGTCCGCTACTCGCTCGTCGACCCGCTGGCCTATGTCCGCTCCAACCTCGTTGGGCACATCAACATGCTCGAGCTCGCCCGGCACCGCGAGGTCAGCCATTTCGTCTATGCGAGCTCCTCCTCGGTCTATGGCGGCAACCCGGGCCTCCCGTTCCGGGTCGAGGACCGGGTCGACCATCCGGTGTCGCTCTACGCGGCTACCAAGAAGTCGGACGAGCTGATGAGCGAGAGCTACGCCCATCTCTACCGCCTGCCGATGACGGGCCTTCGCTTCTTCACCGTCTACGGGCCCTGGGGGCGCCCCGACATGGCGATGTGGAAGTTCACAGGCGCCCTGTTCGAGGGCAAGCCGCTCACCGTCTACAACGATGGCGAAATGCGGCGCGACTTCACCTTCATCGACGACGTGGTGGCTGGAGTCCTCGCCTGCATTGACCGGCCGCCGCCGGACGACGGCAAGGAAAAGGCCGGCGGAAGCGTGAGCCCGCATGCCATCTACAACCTCGGCAACAGCCGGTCGGAAGAGCTGATGACCATGGTGAGGCTGCTCGAACAGGCGACAGGGCGCACAGCGCAGCTCCATTTCCAGCCGATGCAGCCGGGCGACGTCAGGGACACGTTCGCCGATATCACCGCCACCAGGCGCGACCATGGTTTTGAGCCTTCGACCAGGATCGAGGAAGGCATTCCGCGTTTCGTCCAATGGTTCAGGGACTATCACAAGATCGACTGAGGAGCCTGAATGTCCGTTCCACCAATATTCGAGCGCCTGCGTTTACCGGTTATCGGCGCGCCCCTGTTCATCGTCTCCAATCCCGATCTCGTGATCGCCCAGTGCAAGGCGGGGATCGTCGGCAGCTTCCCGGCATTGAACGCCCGGCCGCAAAGCCAGCTCGACGAGTGGCTCCACCAGATCCACGAGGAACTCGAGGCGCACGACCGCGACCATCCCGACCGGCCCTCGGCGCCTTTCGCGGTGAACCAGATCGTGCACCGCTCGAACCTCCGGTTCGAGGAAGACATGGCGACCTGCGCCAATTGGAAGGTGCCGATTGTCATTACCTCGCTCGGAGCGCGCGAGGAACTCAACCACGCGGTGCACGACTGGGGCGGCATTACCCTCCACGACATCATCGACGACCGGTACGCGCGCAAGGCGATCGACAAGGGAGCAGACGGGCTGATCGCCGTCGCCGCCGGAGCCGGTGGCCACGCCGGACGCTGGTCGCCCTTCGCCCTCGTCCAGGAGATCCGCAAGTGGTTCGACGGGCCGCTTGCACTGTCGGGAGCAATCGCCACCGGTGGCGCTATCCTCGCGGCGAGGGCGATGGGCGCCGATTTTGCCTATATCGGCTCCCCGTTCATCGCGACGCCCGAGGCCCGCGCAAGCGAAGAATATAAGCAGGCGATCATCGAGAGCGGCGCTGCCGACATCGTCACCTCGGCGCTGTTCACCGGCATAAGCGGCAATTATCTTCGCAACTCGATCGTTGCAGCGGGCCTCGATCCGGACAACCTCCCGCCGCCCCAGCCCGGCACGATGAACTTCGAAACAGCGACGGGCGCCAAGGCCTGGCGCGACATCTGGGGATCGGGCCAGGGCATCGGCATGGTCGAGAGCATCGCGCCGGCGGGTGAACTGGTCGCCCGGCTGGAGCGCGAATATGAGAAGGCCCGGGCCGCGATCTGCGGCTAGGCCAGCTCGTCCATCTTCGAGCGCCAGCTGGCCGGCACCGGCACCGGTCGGCGGTCAGCGCGCCCGACGTGGACATGGGTAAAATGGCCTTGCGCGCTGGGCTCGCGATCGTCCCTTCCGAACACGCCGATCCGGTAGGTGACGCTCGACCTCCCAAGCCGCTCCAGCGCAATGCCGATGTCGACCTCGCCCGGAAAACTCAAGGGCGCGAAATAGGTGCAGCCGGTCTCGACGACGAGGCCGATCGGGTCGCCCTTCTCGATGTCGAGCAGCCCTGCCTCGATGAGCCAGCGGTTCACCGCCGTGTCGAACCACTGGTAATAGATGGTATTGTTGACATGGCCGTAGGCGTCATTGTCGGACCAGCGCATCGCCACCCTCGTGAACCAGCGATACTGGTCCCGGCCCCGCCGCTGATCGCCGCTCACCAGGCAGCCTCGTACAGCCGCCGCGCATCCTCTTCCGCGATCGGACATGGATTGTTCACGAGGAGCCTCGTCTGCTTCATTGCTTCCCGGGCAAGGACCGCGATGTCGTCCTCGCCAATGCCATGGTCGCGCAGCCGGGGACGAAGCCCGCTTTCGCGGACCAGCCGGTCGAGCCCGCCGATGAGCGCAGCGCAGCGAGCCTGGCTCCCGGCCGGCTCGCAGCCCGGGTCGAGGATCGGGGCCAGCTCGGCGTAGAGTTCCCGGGCGGCCTCGCTGTTATGCTGCAGCACGACGCGCAACATCAGCGCGTTCGACAATCCGTGGGGCAGGTGATGAAGGCCGCCAAGCGGATAGGCAAGCGCGTGGACGCCGGCCACCGGCGCGTTGGAAAACGCCTGTCCGGCGAGATGGGCACCAAGCAGCATCGCCGAGCGCGCCTCGGCGTTGCGCGGCTCGCGGATGGCCTTCAGGAGATTGCCGGTGAGGAGCCGAAAGCCCTCCCGGGCAAGCGCATCGGAAATGGGGTTCTTGAGGCGGGCCGAGGTATAGGCCTCGATGCAGTGGACGATGGCATCGATGCCGGTCGCCGCGGTGACATGGGCCGGGAGCCCGACCGTCAGCCCGGCATCGAGTATTGCCCAGTCGGCGATCAGCGGCCGGGCATTCACCGCGAGCTTGGTCCCGCCCTCGCAGGTAATCACCGAAATCGGCGTCGCCTCCGACCCGGTTCCCGCGGTTGTCGGCACCAGCGCCAGCGGCAGCCGAGTGCCAGTGGCGCGGTCTACTCCCCAGATTTCCTCGAGCTCGTCGCCTGAGCCAAGCAGATAGGCGGCAAGCTTTGCAACATCCATCGGGCTTCCGCCGCCGAAACCCACGACGTGAGTGACGTCATGGCGTCGGCCAAGCTCGACCGCGGCAAGGAGGGTCTCGCGCGAGGGGTCGGCCTCGACCGCGTCGAACAGGATGATCTCGCGCCCGCCCTGTTCGAGCGCGGCCCGGCAATCGTCGGTGAGGCCGAGACGATGGACGTCGCGGTCGGTCACGAACAGGCAGGCGCCGGCGGGAAGGACCTCGGCAAGCCTGGCGGCGCATCCATCGCCCGAGATCAGGCCTGGCCCTGGATGGAAAGTGAATGGTCGCATGGCGAAGCGACCCTAGGGACTTAGCGGTCGCGGTTCCAGATGAGGTCGCGTTCGAGCCTCCCCATCAGCGCCCTCGCCGGGCTCTGCGCCGGCTCGTCCACCATCTGGCCCTCGTCGAGGCGCTTGATCCTCAGGTAAAGGTCGGCGCTCGAGTTTATGAGCCGTGCGGCTGCCGGCGGAAGCTGGGCCACCACCAGCGGATCGCTGTCATTGGCATGGCCGAGGCGCCGCTCCGGGCGGCGGCCGTCAAAGGAATGAATCTCGCCGCTTTCGACCGCCTTTTGGGTCAGCAGCCAGGCGACGATATGCATGATCCGCGTAGTCACCTTCAGCGACTCGCAGGCAAAGCCAACGCGCGCGAAGGGATCGAGCGTCTGCCGGTCGTCCCGACCTTCCTCGTCGAAATAGGCCCGGGCCTCGTCGGCGAGGACCATCGCCTCGGTATAGAGCGAATCGATCAGCCGCGGCGTGATGCGCGTTTCCGATCCTCTCTCTTCAGCTGATTCGTCCATGAGACCTCGAGCTTGCCACCAGTAACTTGTTTAGGAAACGCCCCGTTCGGGCTTTCGAGCAAGTCCGGCCCATTGGCCTGTCCCAGCTTCGAACAATCGTCAGGCGATAATGTCGGGGATGATCCGGTCGGTAATGAGCTGGATCTCGTCCTTCAGCGCGAGCTTCTTCTTCTTCATGCGCGCAAGCTCCAGCTGGTCGCAATTGCCGCTGGTCCGGAGCAATTCGATCTCGGCATCCAGGCGGCGATGCTCGGCCTTGAGAAACGCGAGCAGTTCCCGCGGATCGTCGTCGTTCATCGTTCCACCCTACATGACCCGGGCATTTTCGTCACCTCTCCGGGGACGCCTCGGCAGGGCGCTCGGCAAGTTCGCCAGGCCGTTCTCTTTGATGGCGACAAACGAGCCGTTTCGTGATTTATTCACCGACGTTGTCACGCGTCAGCCAACGAAAGGAAATTGACCGATGGACAAGGCCCATGCCGAGGCACTCGCATCTAAACATGCCGCTCTTCACGCGATCATCGACGCGGAAGAGCATCGGCCTCACCCGGACATGGACCTATTGGCTCGATTGAAGAAGGAAAAGCTCAAGCTCAAGGACGAACTGGTCGGCCACTAGGCACCCTGCCTTCAAGAAAAAGGCCGGCAAGCCAAGGAGCTACCGGCCTTTTCTAGGCTTTCCCATTACGAGGAGCGGTTAGTCGTCGCGTGAAACGCGCTCGATCCGCTCATGCTTTTCCTGGGCTTCGAGAGTCATCGTCGCAATCGGACGGGCTTCGAGCCTCGCGAGCGAGATCGGCTCGCCCGTCACCTCGCAATAGCCATATTCGCCCTCGTAGAGGCGGCGGATCGCCGCATCGATCTTGGAGATGAGCTTGCGCTGGCGATCGCGGGTGCGAAGCTCGATCGACCAGTCGGTCTCGCTCGATGCCCGGTCGGCAATGTCGGGCTCGCGAAGCGAGTCGACCTGGAGCTGCGCCATCGTCGCGCGGCTTTCCTCGACGATCGATTCCTTCCACGCCCGCAGCTTGGCCAGGAAATAGGCCTTCTGCTGGTCACACATGAATTCTTCGCTGTCCGACGGGCGATAGCCCTCCGGCAGAATGATCTGATCGAATTGTTCTGAGCCAGACCCGTAAAGGTCTACAAGCGCGGTCGCCATTCAAGTCCCTCCCCGACACAATCGCCCGCCGCCGCCGCGACCGGGCCACCGGTAGCGCCGGAGGCAAATACACTAGACATTCCCGACACTTAAATCGGACATGTCGGCATTCCCATCGCGCTCATAGTTAAGCTGGCCTTGCTTAACAAGGACTGACCGGCCAATTGCCAAATTAACTGTGGATTGTTGCACCAAAGGCGCAGGTATTTTCCCATGCCGGCACAGTCCTGTTAGGAGACCGGCGTGCGTATCCTGCTGACCAATGACGATGGAATCCATGCGCCGGGCTTCGAGGTCCTGGAAAGGATCGCTGCAACGCTCAGCGACGACATATGGGCCGTCGCCCCGGCCGAGGAACAGTCGGGCGCCGGCCATTCGCTGACCCTGTCGCGGCCGATCCGGCTGCGCAGGCATGGCGAGCGGCGTTATTCGGTCAGCGGAACGCCGACCGACGCGGTGATGATGGCGCTCGCCCACGTGATGAAGGACAACCCGCCCGACCTCGTCCTCTCTGGCGTCAATCGCGGCGCCAACCTCGCCGAGGACGTCACCTATTCCGGGACCGTCTCGGCGGCGATGGAAGGAGCGCTTGCGGGCATAAGGTCGATCGCGCTGAGCCAGGTATATTCACGCGAGGGGCTGGGCGATGAAGTCCCCTTCGCCGTTGCTTCGGCCTGGGCCGACCAGGTCATCAGGCCGCTGATGGACGCGCCCTTCACGCCAGGCACGCTGGTCAACGTCAATTTCCCGGCGATCGCTCCTGACGCGGTGAAGGGCATCCGCGTGTGCCGGCAGGGCATCCGCGACTATGGGCGGCTGAAGATCATCGAGCGGACCGACCCGAGGGGCTACCGCTATTACTGGTTCGGGCTTGCGCCGACCGTCGAAACGCCGGGCCATGTCACCGACCTCGAGGTGGTGGCGGACGGCTATATATCGGTGACGCCGCTGTTCCTGGACCTCACCCACGAGGCCGGGATCGACATGCTGGCCGACCGCTTCGCTAACAGCTGACCGCTGGCCGGAGCCCCCGGGCCGAGACGGTCAGAAACGGACCGGGCCCGGCTCCCCGCTTCCCTTCATCACATATTCCACCGCCCCCTCGCCGGGCAGTTCCTGTATCCAGGACGCGCCGGCGTAGAGCCGCTTGCCCGGAAGATCGACGCACTTGCCCCTGGCGTCGCACTGCTTGCCGCTCATCAGCTCGGCGCTGGCGTTGCCGTCGTTGCGCACGGTAAGCCTTCGGCCCTCTCGCTTCCCCGAAACGCGGGGCGCGGGCGTCGCTGGCCGGAGCAAGGCGAGCACGTCATAACCGACCAGCACCTTGAGGCCCGAATGGTCGCCCGACACCTCGCCCACCACCGGCTTGATGGTGATGCGGTAGACCCGCTCCATTTCGCCTGCCGAAGCGATGCTCGCGATCCTCACCAGCTTGCGCTGCTGTGGCTCGAGGATCATCCGGTTGGGCGAGACGAGAAGGCCAAGCTTCTCGGGATCGGGTTCACGGACCCGCCGCTCTCCCGGACGGCCCGCATCGAGGACCTCGACCGGGGCAATCTCGACATAGGAGCGCTCGTCTGAATTGTTCCACACCTCGACGTCACGTCGCGGCTGGAGATCGGCGCCAAGCTCGACCACCAGGTCGCTGACAATGAGCTCGGCCCGGGCCGGCGCCGGGGTGACCGCGACCGCAAGCAGCCCGAGCAAAGAAACGCAACTCTTCCCGGCAATCACTGGCACACCACCTTTCCTACGGAGGAAAATCCCCTGCTGGGCTTCGTCCGCCCGACGGCAAGCTGGCATGTTTCCCCCGCCACCGACCTTAGCGTCACGGCGTCATTGGCGGCAACGTCAATCTGGAAATAGCCCTCGCCGTCGGACGAGCCGGTACCATGGTCGCCCTCGAGGACGGCGTTGGCGATGGGGTTGCCATCATTGTCGACGACCCGTCCGAACAGGGTGAAAACCGTGGTCGCCTTCCAGCTCAGCCGGTCAACATTGCCGGGGAAGAGCGTCACCTTTCGAGCGCTTCCATCGAAATGGACGCTCGCGGCGGCAATCGGCCGGAGACGAACGGAATAATCCCGATAAGGCTGGAGGAAGATGGTCGTGCGCCCGCCTGCAGTGACCCTGGCATAGGGCGTCTCGTCGACCAGCACCTCGAACTCTCCGGCCTTGGCGTCGCCGCGGCCCTCTCCCTCGACCTCGACGATGAGCGCGCTCTCGCGGATCTGGTAGCCGCCGACGGCAAGCGCCGGCCCGAGCGCCGCGCCGGTCTGGACGCCGAGGCTGTACTGGGTGCGGCCCGAGAAATTGTGCAGCAGGTCGGCCCTTAGATTGCCATGGCTCGAATCCAGCGAGCCGCGCGCACGGGCCTGCGTCCCGTCGGTTGCCCGTTCGAGGCCGGCGCCGATGCTGTAGCGGCCCCAGTCCTCGCTCACTCCCGACCATTCCGTGTTCATGTTGCTGACGTAGCGCCCGGACGTACCCGCACCCTCGTGGTCCTGGGCGCGATAGCCAGCCGAACCCGAGCTTGAAAAACCCCTGCCGGTGAACAGGAACCGAAGGCCGACATAGCCGGCGGTCGCATGGCGCGACTTGAGCGCATCGGCTTCCGCGCGGAGCTGGAAATTGCTGCCGCGTGCGACCAGCCAGTCGACATTGGGGCCGATGCTGAAATCGCGGCCCGAACCGTCGGCATCGCTATAGGAGGCGAACAGCCGGAAGCTGAGGTTGCCGATCCCATAGCCAAGCGTCGCGTTGAACTGGGTATAGTCGCCGCCAAGGTCGGGAACGAGCGCGGAGGTCTCGCTGTCGAACCCGGTGCCACCGAACGAGCCTGGGATCAGCCCGCCGCCCTTCCTGTCCCAGACCTTTCGAAGGTCGAAGCTGTAGTGAAGGCGACCGCTTCCGGCGGAGCTCAGCTGGAGGACGCCGCCATATTCGCCGGCGCTGCTTGCAAGCGCGGTGAGCCTCACCTGTGCCTTTCCGGCGAGGAGAGCGATGCTGGTCTCGCTGACCAGCTTTTTCTGGGTGCCGAGAAGGACCTGCTGGACGCCGATATTCTCGGCGATCCGGCGCGATGCGCCAAGCTGGTAGAAGAAGCTGTCGGAGAGGCTCACGGGCCGGCCCCTGCGGGTCGGCGCGATCAGCCCGGCAAAGGCCTGGAACCTCGTCTGGCCGGCTGGAGCAAGGCTCTCGTCCTTGACGAAGAAGCGCCGCTCTTCCCTCGTCTCCCCGCTCTGCTCGCGAACGCGAAGGACCAGCGGGTAGGAGCCCTCGGGAAGGCCGCTACTGTCGAGCAGCTGGTTCCCGGCCTCGACGACCTGCGAGGAAACCAGGCGGCCGTCCACCAGTATCTCGACGATGGAACGCTGCTGAACGAACAGCGGAAGCGGCGTCCCCTCGAGCCGCTGGCGATCGGCCCTGGTATCATATTGCGTCGCGGTTCCAACGCCCATGATCCGGCGCCGGCCGACAAGGCTGGTGCCCGGTGTCCAGAAGAGGCCCGCCATGTAGCGGCGATTTGGCCGGTCGACCTCGACGAGGAGATCGTCGGCGACCACCCCGAGCTCCGAGGAGTAGCTTATGTTGGACTTGAGCCTCGAGCTTCCAAGGCTGACGATCGCCCTGCCCTGCATGTTGAAATTGGGATCATCGCTGGTCGTCCCGGAAATCGCTGCACCGAGCGTTCCAACCGCTGCGAACTGCTCCGAACTGGGGCTCAGGAATATCTCGGTGGAAAGCGGACGGCCCAGCAGCTCGTTGGAGAGGAACAGGTCGACGCGGAACCGGCTTTCATCGAAGATGAGGCCGATCGCCTTTGGATCGAGCGTTCCGCAGCCGGTGCTCAGCATTCGCGAGCAGGCCTGGCCGGCATTGCTTGGAAAGGCTGAAGTGAGCGCTTCGCGAATCTCGGGCGCATCGGCATGCGGGGCAAGGAGCTCCGCCACCGCCGCCGGGTCCTTGAAGCGAAGCGACCCGGGCGTCGTGGTGGCCCGGGCGACGCCGAGACGCTGTCCCCGGTAAAAGACGTCGACGACCACCTCGCGCGGTCCCTCGAGATCGGCAAAGCCCGGCGGCGTCGAGGCGGTAAGCGCGAGCTCGGCCGCCGCTGCCTGGCCGGGCTGGCAAAGGAACATGGTTAACGCCGCGAGGCAGCCGGCAGGAATGGCAATGGAGCGTCTTTTCGCCACGGCTATTCTTCCGCGACGATCAGCGTGAGGGTGCCGCTATAGCTTCCTTCCATCGCGGAAGTGAGCGACGTCGCCGGGAGGACGAGAATGAGGCTGGCGCTGGTCGCGGGCCCCGAGCCGGTGCAGTTCTGGTTCTGCGCGTTGCTGACCAGGCCGGAAAGCGCCACGCCGGGCGAAAGCGCGGTGCCGTTGGTCGCCCCGCCCTGTTCGTTCCAGCGGACTTCATAGGAAAGCTCCGCCGCCGCGCCAGCGAGCCTGAAGGCGCCGCCGCTTCCGGAGCCGTCGGCGCGGATGCTGTAGCGGCTGTTCTGCGAATAAAGGCAGAAGCTCTGGGACTGGACCGCGTCCATCTCGAGATTGGCAAGCGCGCCGAAATTGACATCCGCCAGGCCATTGATGCGTACCTTCGCCCCGGCCGGAAGCGGCATGGCGAAGGCAAGCATGGCCAGCGCGCAAGACATGCCGGCCCGCCGTTTCCGGCGGGCGGCAAAGGTCATGCCCCGCAGAGGGTCCTGGCCGTCTCTGGACACGGGCGCGACCTGCACCCGCTCATTCCGGTGCGACGACCAGCGTCAACGTACCGGTATAGGTGGTCGCCGCCGGCATCGCCTGGAGATCGGTCGACCCGACCTTGACGATGAGGCTTGCGCTCGACGCCGGCCCCGAGGCGCAATTGCTGTTGGTCGCAGCCGAGGTCTGGCCGGTCAGCGCGGTCCCGCTTGCGAGCGGCGTGCCGCTGGCCTGGCCGGAGCTTCCCGACCATTCCACCGTGTAGGGGACTTCGGGCAGCGCGCCATTGGCAAGCGTGAAGGCATTGCCCGTTCCGCTTCCCGACGCGGTGACCTGGTAGCCACGGGTCACGGTATTGCTCCAGACGCAGATGTCCTGGGCGACGGAGGCGTCAACCGAGGGATCGACGTTCGTCAGGTCGACGTCCGCGAGGCCCGAGATCCTGACGCGCGCGGGAACCGACGCGTTGATCGTCACGCTCCCGGTCGAGGTGGCCCCGAAGCTCCCCTGGGTCGAGGCCTCGGCAGTGCCGGCGGTAACGAGGAGCGCAAGCCCTGCCACCGCGTTCATCCTGGTCGAAATCATAGCCATTCCTTGTCCAACCTTGGTCCATTTCGGATCAATTGGGTCGGACTACGCCCGGCCGGTTAAATTTTCGTCAATTGCCTCATTTGCCGGGCAATTTGGCGAAATTGGTAAACCGCCGGTGACCCTTTTCGGGCGACGGCTGGATCCATAATGGATAGATGGTTAAAGCTTTGGCGGGCTGGCCAACCGCAACATTGGCCAGCGTTACGGCAGGTGAAACAAGATGCCCCACCGTTCAATGGTTGCAATTGCCGCCCGTTCAATGGCCGCCCTCGCCGGCCTGGCGGCCATGGCCGGCCCGGCCGGGGCGGAGCCCCTCGGCTCATCGGACATGGGCCCGAGGGCGCAGGCGAAGGTCCAGGTTC
Source organism: uncultured Sphingomonas sp. (assembly GCA_964594145.1). Taxonomy (GTDB): domain Bacteria; phylum Pseudomonadota; class Alphaproteobacteria; order Sphingomonadales; family Sphingomonadaceae; genus Sphingomicrobium. Next base: position 12,206 of record CAZQLI010000015.1, read on the forward strand.
GGCTCTCGGTGAGGCCGACGGTCCGGATCGCTGTCGCTCCATCGCCTGGCGCTCGTGCCAGCGGCGCATCGCCGCTGTGCCTATGGTCAAACTTCGATCCCGGCCACTACGCACTTCGCGGCGAGTGGAGCGACGGCCGGTCCACTAAGCTGTCCCCGACGGGCAAGGACGTCGCCGGCTCTTGCGGAAACAGCGGAACGATGGTGGAGTCCAGCGACCTCGCTGCAATCTCGCCTGCCGGCAAGGGCCGGCTCGTCATGCTGATGATCGAAGGCCGATAACGGCCCTTTTTCTGCGCATGCGCGGCTGGTGCCGGATGGAACGGGCCCCTGGGTTCGATCTCATTCCTGCAAGCCCATTGGCGACAGCAGCGCGAACCGGGGAATCTCGGCGCGGACCTGCTCGCCCTCCTGGTCGACGAAGACATAATGGCCCTGCATCGAGCCGGCTGCCGTGTCGAGCGGACAGCCGGACACATAGTCATAGCTGTCGCCGGGAGCGATCACCGGCATCTCGCCGACCACCCCCTGTCCCCTCACCTCGTGGACATTGCCGTGCTGGTCGACGATCTTCCAGTAGCGCTCCATCAGCTGGACGGCGCGCTCCCCGCCATTCTCGATCCGGATATGGTAGGACCAGAACCACCGGCCCTGCTGGGGCGCCGATTGTTCGGCAAGATAGCTGACCGCTACCCGGACCGTGAGATCGCCGGTGACGGCGACGTCAGGGAAGAGAAGGGCAAGCGTATCGGCCATGGCTGAGGCTATGCCTGACCGGCTGCCTTGCGCAAGCGCTGAACGAGCCGGCCCCGTGCCAGTCCCACCGGAGCCGAACGGTCGGTAACGAGGTCGCGTAAGAGGAAATGACCGCTGAGCTCCAGCCCCTGGAGGATTTCCGGCCAGCTGGCCTGCCCACCTTCGAGGACGAAGGAGGGAAGCGGCAGCAGCTTCCCGGCATAGGGCTCGGCAGCGACCCGCCCTACCGCGCGGCCCGACCTCGGGCTGACCGCCACCAGTTCCTCGGTCGCGCCGGATACCGCGCACTGTCCGAGGTCGAGGCCAAAGCCGAGCTCGGCAAGAAGCAGCAGCTCGAACCGCACCAGCGCCGCGCCCCAGCCGCTGGCGGCCGGGGCAGCCTCGATAGCCGCGAGTAGCCCGACCAGCGCCTGGTATAGCGCGGGATAAGGCTGGCCCTCGGGGAGCGCGGTGGCGACGAGGGCGCAGACCCAGTCGACGGCAGCGGCCGGGAGCGGTTCCTGCAGCAGCGGCCCGCGGCTGTGGACCAGTTCAACCGAGCCCTGGGCAAGCTGCGCCTCGCTCCTTGATGAAAGCACTGCTTCCACCTCGTTGCCCGGCATCAGGACCGGCTTCATTCGCCTTCCTCTCCCGCCCCTTACATAGGCCGCCTGCAGCCCATGGCTCTCGGTCATCAGCCGAACCACCGCCCCATGTTCGCCGTGCGGCCTAAGCGCGACGACTATTGCCGGGGCGGAAATCCTCATCAGCCGCGCGGGTGGAAATAATCGTAGATCTGCCGCGCCATCGCCCGGCTGATCCCTGGAGCCCGCTCAAGGTCCTCGAGCGCTGCTCCCTTCACTGCCCTGGCCGTCCCGAAATGCATGAGAAGGGCGCGCTTGCGGCTCGGGCCAATCCCCGGGACCTCGTCGAGCGTCGAGGTGGTGAGGCTCTTCGAGCGCTTCGCCCGGTGCGTTCCGATGGCGAAGCGGTGCGCTTCGTCCCGCAGGCGCTGGAGGTAGAAAAGCAGCGCCGAGTTGGGCGGAAGGCTGATCTCGCGCCCGCCGGGCAAATGGAATATCTCTCGCCCGGCGTTGCGGTCCGGTCCCTTGGCGACGCTGACGATCGGCACGTCATGCACTCCAAGCTCCTCCAGCACCTCGCACACCGCCGAGAGCTGGCCCTTGCCGCCGTCGATGAGGAGAAGATCGGGCCACTCCCCGCCCGTTCTCTCCGGGTCCTCCCGTTCGAGGCGCGCGAAGCGCCGCTCGAGCACCTCGCGCATCATTCCGAAATCATCGCCGGGCGTGACTCCCGACTTGATGTTGAACTTGCGATAGGCGTTCTTGCGGAAGCCCTCGGGGCCGGCGACGATCATCGCGCCGGTGGCGTTGGTCCCCATGATGTGACTGTTGTCATAGACCTCGATGCGGCGCGGAGCCTCGGCAAGTTCGAACAGCTCGGCAAGCTCGCGAAGCAGCTTGCCCTGGGTGGTGGTCTCGGCCATCCGCCGCTCCAGCGCCTCCTCGGCATTCCGCCTCGCCTGCTCGACGAGCTTGCGGCGAGCGCCCCTCACCGGCCTTGATATCTCGACCCTGCGCCCGGCCTGCTCCGATAATGCCTCGGCGATGAGCTCGCCCTCTCCGAGGTCGCGGTCGACCAGGATCCGCCTCGGTGGCGGCACTTCCTCGTAGAACTGGGCGAGGAAGCTGCCCAGCACTTCTTCCTCCGGGACCTCGCTCACGTGCGATGGAAAGAAGTTGCGGTGGCCCCAGTTCTGCCCGCCGCGGATGAAGAAGGCCTGGATGCAGATCTGCCCGGCCCTCGATGCGAGGGCGAAGATGTCGCCATCGCCAAGCCCCTCGGCATGGACCGTCTGGCTCCCCTGGATATAGGTCAGCGCTCTCAGCCGGTCGCGGTAAACGGCCGCGAGCTCATAGTCCTGCTTTTCGGCGGCCTCCGCCATCAGCCTGCCCAGCCGGGCCTGGACGCCGGTCGACTTGCCGGCGAGGAACAGCTTGGCGTCGGCCACCAGCTCGGCATAGTCGGCCTCGCTGATGCGCCCGACGCAAGGCGCCGAGCAGCGCTTGATCTGGTAGAGCAGGCAGGGCCGGGAACGGTTGGCAAAAAAGCTGTCGGAACAACTTCTTAGGAGAAATAGCTTCTGAAGCGCGTTAAGAGTGCTGGTGACTGAGCCGGCGCTGGCAAAGGGCCCGAAATACTGGCCCTTCGCGCGCCTTGCGCCGCGATGCTTGTGGATCCTCGGGAAGGGATGGTCCTCCCGCATCAGGATGAAGGGGAAGCTCTTGTCGTCGCGCAGCAGGACATTGAACGCGGGGCGGAAGCGCTTGATGAGCTGTGCCTCGAGGAGCAGCGCCTCGGCCTCGGTCCGGGTCGTGACGATCGTCATGTCGCGGGTCTGGGCGACCATGCGCTGGAGCCGCTTGGGAAGCTTGGCGACCTGGGTGTAGCTGGTCACCCGGTTCTTCAGCGCCCGGGCCTTGCCGACATAGAGAACCTCGCCCCTGGCATCGAGCATTCGATAGACGCCGGGCCGCACGGGAAGCGTGCGAAGCACGTTGCGAATGGCCTTCACGCCGGCTTCGAGATCCGGGGCATCCGCCCCGCGCAGCGCGTGGGTCGCCTTTTCTTCGTTGAAGCGGTCGCCCGAGCCGGGATGATCCGGTCGGCCGGCAGAAGTTCGGTCCATCTTGCCGATGTAGGAGCCCCGGCGGCGCGAGGCCAGACGTCAACTTGGCGCGCTCCAGCCCTCGTTCCGCCGCCGTTCGAAGGCCTGGCAATTGACGAACCCCGACTTTTCTGCCCGCTTCGGGCACCAGGAAAAAACCCGAGGAAAGCCAGATGATCGCGCGATCAAGAGCCCATCTGCACGGCGCCGGAGAGGATTACCGCCAGCATTTTCGCTTCGCCACCAACTTTGGCCTGCTTGCCATTGCCGCCGGCATCGCAGCGCTGGTCCATGCCATCATCCCGGGGATCTGCACCGCGAGCGCCAGCCGCATCATCCGCCATCTCGGCCAGATGCTCGAGGACCGGAGCGCCATCGACGCCGCCGAGGCGGAGGCGGTCGAGGCCAGCGCCTTTGCGATGCTCTTGCTTGGAGCCGCCGTCACTGCGCTTCCGCTCTGGCTGTTCGGAGCGCCGATGGCGCTGAAGATCGGCTATTCGCTGTTCGCCTTCGCGCTGCCGGCAGCCCTCATGGTCGCCAACCGCGAGGTCACCGCTCCGAGCGAACCGGCGGCTTAGGCTGCCGCCCTCGCCTGCTCGACGTCACCAAGCATCCAGTCGACCGCCATCCGGGCGTGGATCGCGGTCGTGTCGTATACCGGAAGGACGTTGGCGCGGGTATCGACGGCGAGGACCAGCTCAGTGCAACCGAGCACGACCGCCTGGACCTTCTGCTTGCCAAGCTCGGTGATCAGCGTCTTCAATTTCCGCTGGCTCTCGCGAACCACCCGCCCGGCGGCAAGCTCCTCGTAGATAATGCGGTCGACTTCGAGCCTCCAGGCCGGCGCAAGGTCGACCAGCTGGATGCCGCGCGCTTCGTAGCGCTCGCGAATGAAGGGCTCCGACTGGACGAAGCGGCTGCCAAGCAGCGCAACTCGGTTCCGGCGGTCGGCGACGATGCGCGCAGCCGTGGCATCGCCGATGTGGAGGACCGGGAGATTTGTCCCCGACGCAATCTCGTCCACGACCCGGTGCAGCGTATTGGAGGCCATCAGCAGCCCCTCGGCGCCGCTCGCCTTCAGCCGGCAGGCGGCCTCGACCGCCACCCCCGCAACGCCCTCCCAGTCCTCGGCCTGTTGCATCGCGGCGAGGGGCGCGAGGTCCAGGCTCTCGAGCGAGAGGATGGCGCTGTGGAGCCCGCCCAGTCGCTGGGAAATGCCCCGGTTAATCTGCTCATAATAAAGCGCCGTCGCGGCCCAGCTCGCCCCGCCGATGATGCCCAGCTTCTTCAACGATGAATTCCCCCTAACCCACGGCCCCAGCCGGGCCACGGCTGGGGGCTTTAACCCAGAAAGCGATTCCGTGAAGATTAGTGGGAAAGCC
>CAZQLI010000016.1:0-16396 GCA_964594145.1 uncultured Sphingomonas sp.
TCCCGACCCGCGTCAGGCTCGATGCTCACCAGCTAACGCGCGAGGCCGTTGCCAATGCAGTTCGCCACGCGGCTGCCAAGTCGGTTGTCATCGAGCTCGCCGCTCGAAGCGACCGCCTGCTGCTGGAAATCATCAATGATGGAGCCGAGTTCCCGAAGCGCGGCCGGCGCATCGAACTGCCATCCTCGCTCAAGGAGCGTGTCGACGAGGCCGGGGGGTCGCTCGACATGTCGCGTGGGATGGGGGTGACAAAGCTCACCATCGCCCTTCCGGTCGAGACCGCTTCGCCATGAACCGACTCCTTCTTGCCGACGACCACCCGATGATCCGGGCAGCGCTGGAAGTGCTGCTCCGTGACACCCAATTCGAGATCGTCGGGATGGCCGGGAACGGCCCCGACACCCTCCAGGCCGTGGAAGAGCTAAAGCCGGACATACTGCTACTCGACATCCAGATGCCGGGCGCATCGGGAATCGAAGTGCTCCGCCAGTTGCGCTCTGCGAAGACGGAGCTTCGGATCGTGCTTCTCACGGCCGGGATCGACGATCCTGCACTGCTTGAAGCCAAGGAGCTGAAGGTGGACGGTGTCGTTCTCAAGAATTCCGATCCCGCCTACCTGCTCGATTGCCTTGAAAGCGTGCGCAGCGGGCGCAGCTGGATGGACCCCGAGCTCGCTGGCCGCCTTCGCCAGCTCGGTCCAGGGGGCGGAAAGCGGGCCTCGCTGGCGCCGCGGGAGCGGCAGCTCATCGGCCATGTCCGACAGGGCCTTCGCAACCGGGAGATCGCCGAGCAGCTCGGTGTCACCGAGGGAACGGTGAAAGCCTATCTTCACGCCATCTTCGAAAAGCTGGGCGTGGGCAACCGGACCGAGCTCGCGATCCGGGCAGATGAATTTCTGTCGGGGTAAAAAATTAGAGAGACGGGTCGCCCCCGCGCCCGTCCCTCTGGTGCCTGCGTCTATAACCGAGTTTAGCATCGCAGGCTAGTTTTTTTCCGAAACGGCCGAGAGGACCGATTTGCGTTCGCCGGCACAGGCGCTAGTGCCGCCTTCATGCTGAAGAAAACCAAGGCCGACATCGACGCGCTGAAGATCCTCGACGAGCGGCTGCGATGGCTCTCGGCGTGGACAATCCATCATGCCAACCATGTCCGCGAGAATGTCGACGGGCTAAAGGTCGGCGGCCACCAGGCGAGCTGCGCGTCGATGAGCACGATCATGACCGCGCTCTACTTCCACATGCTCGATCGCAATGATCGCGTCGCGGTAAAGCCCCATGCCGGTCCCCTGCTTCACGCAATCCATTACCTGCTCGGCTCGCAGACCCTCGACCAGCTCAAGAATTTCCGAGGCTTCGGCGGAATGCAAAGCTATCCGAGCCGCACCAAGGACCGCATCCCGGTGGACTTTTCGACCGGATCGGTTGGCCTCGGCGTTGCTGCCACCGCATTTGCGAGCCTCGTCCAGGATTATCTGACGAGCCACGGCCTGATGGCCGGGGAAGATCGCGGTCGCTTCGTCGCGCTGATCGGTGACGCCGAGCTCGACGAGGGCAACATCTACGAGTGCCTGATCGAGGCGCACAAGCATGACATCCGCAATTGCTGGTGGATCGTCGACTATAACCGGCAAAGCCTCGACGCGACCTCGGCCGACCGCATGTTCGAGCGGTTCGACGAGATTTTCCGAAGCCTCGGCTGGCGCACGGTGGAACTGCGCCACGGCAAGAAGCTGGCAGCCGCACTGGAACGATTTCCGCAGGTCGCCGGCTGGCTCGACGGCCTTTCCAATGCCGAGCATTCGGCGCTGGTGTACCAGGGCGGGAAGGCCTGGCGGTCAAGGATCGAAGCCGATCTCGGCAAGGAGGCAGCTGCCTTTCTGAAGGAATTCGACGACGAGCGGCTTGGCGCGCTGATGAGCGATCTCGGCGGACATTGCATGGAAAGCCTCGTCGAGGCGTTCGAGGCTGCCGGCGACGATGTCCCGACGCTGTTCATCGCCTGGACGATCAAGGGGCATGGCCTCCCCTTCGCCGGGCACAAGGACAACCACGCGGGCCTGATGAATCCCACCCAGACGGAAGCGCTCCGCGAGGCGATGGGCATCGCCAGGGGCGAGGAATGGGAACCCCTTGCCGGCGTCGGTGACAATGGCAAGCCGGGCGTCGAGGCCGTCCTTGAACGCACCCGCATCGCCCGCCAGAAGCGTCCGCGCGCCTTTGGCCAGCTGGAAGTGCCGCCGATCCCCGTCCCTCATGGAGACGAGCAGTCAACCCAGGCAGCCTTCGGCCGGATCCTGCTCGACCTTGCCAAGAGCGGCCACCCGATCGCCGACCGGATCGTCACCACCTCGCCCGACGTTACCGTTTCCACCAATCTCGGCGCCTGGGTGAACCAGCGGGGCCTGTTCCGCCGCAACGAAGTGAAGGATGAATTTGCAGCCGCAAAGATTGCATCGGCCCAAAAATGGTCAGCGTCAAACAATGGCCAGCACATCGAGCTTGGAATTGCCGAATCCAACCTCTTCCTGGTGCTGGCGGCACTCGGCCTTTCCGGCGACATGTTCGGGGAGCGACTGATACCGATCGGCACACTCTACGACCCGTTCATCGCCAGGGGCCTCGATAGCCTCAACTATGCCTGTTACCAGGATGCGCGCTTCCTTCTCGTCGCCACTCCCTCGGGACTGACGCTTGGACCCGAAGGCGGTGCTCACCAGTCGATCAACCCGCCGCTCATCGCGCTCGGCCAGCCCGGCCTGCGCCATTATGAACCGGCCTATGCCGACGAGCTGGCGGCGATGATGGAAGAGGCTTTCCGGCTGATCGACGACCCGGCCGGTGAATCCACCTATCTCAGGCTGTCCACGAGGTCGGTCGCCCAGGTCGAGCGCAGTGACGAGGGCTGGCGCGAGGGGGCCCTGCGGGGCGGCTACTGGCTCAGGGAGCCCGGTCCGGGGTCGGAGGCCGCCATCGTCGCGATGGGCGCACTGATGCCCGAGGCACTTCGTGCGTGGGAGGAGCTGCGGGGAGACTTGCCGGGCCTCGGGCTGCTCGCGGTCACGTCACCGGATCTCCTTCATCGCGGCTGGACTTCCGCGCAGGCAGCGCGCTGGTCCGGGGAGCGGCAGCCAAGCCATGTCGAGCGCCTGCTCGGTCGCCTCGCGCCCGGGGCCGGGCTGGTGACATTGTGCGACGCGGCGCCGGCAAGCCTGTCCTGGCTTGGCGGCGTATCGGGTCACCGGGTTGCGCCGCTTGGCGTCGAGCGGTTCGGGCAGACCGGCAGCCTGGCCGATCTTTATGCCCATTACCGGCTCGATGGTAACGCCATCGCGGAGGGCCTCGCAGAGCTGCTGCTCGCGCAAACCGCTTCTTAACAAAAGGCGCGTTACCTCGTCGCCCATGGACGGGCCGCCAACCTCGCTTGACCTGCTGCTTGCGGCCGAACTCGACCATGCGCGGGACATGCTGGTCATGATGGGCGACGAGCTGGCCATGAGCCCGCAGATCGTCGCCGAGCATGGCCTTTCGCTGCAGGCAGTCGATATCGTCGGGCAGCTGATCGGCCATATTGCAAGCGTCGTCCGGGCGGATGACCGCCAGAAGGCGATCGAGGCGATCGGGATGTGCGAGCTGAAGAACAAGCTCGGCGCCGCTTGAGGCCGGTCCAACGCTGTCCTAAGGCTGCACCATGGCTGGACGCTATTTCGACGAATGGCAGGTGGGCGACACCATCAACCATTCCATCACTCGCACCGTCACCGAGACGGACAATGTGCTGGTTTCGGCGCTCACCCACAACCCGCAGCCGATGCATCTCGACCATGAAGCCGCCGCTGCAAGCGAATTTGGAAAGCCGCTCGTCAATTCGGTCTACACCTTCGGGCTGATGGTCGGCGTGTCGGTCGCGGACACGACGCTTGGAACGCTGGTCGCCAACCTTGGCTATGACAAGCTCATATTCCCCTCGCCGGTCTTCGTCGGCGACACGCTCCGAGCCGAGAGCGAGTGCGTCGGCGTTCGGGAAAGCAAGTCGCGACCCAATGCGGGTATAGTCACCTGGGAGCATCGCAGTTTCAACCAGCGCGGCGAGCTGGTCTGCAAGTGCAGCAGATCGGCTCTTCTCCTGAAGAAGCCGCAATGACCATCTGCGCACAGCCGCGAAGCTGGCTGTTCGTCCCGGCCGACAGCAACCGCAAGATGATGAAGGCGCTGGAATGCGGCGCGGACGCGGTGATCTTTGACCTCGAGGACAGCGTGTCGCTCGCCCAGAAACCTGTCGGGCGCGAACTATTGTCGCTGCTGCCGGACCGCCGGGACAATGGACCGCAGCGCTGGGTCCGGATCAACCCGATCGGCACCGACCCGCACCGCGATGACCTGGAGCTGCTCGAAGACCTCGACGTGGACGGGGTCGTGCTGCCCAAGGCGGAGAGCGGCGACGATGTCGCTGATCTTGCGGCGGCGCTGGCGCCTCGCCGGCTCCCGATCCATGCCATCGTCACCGAAACAGCGGCCTCGCTGTTCGGCCTGCTCAGTTACCGCGACTGCAGCTCGAGCCTTGCCGCGATGAGCTGGGGCGCCGAGGACCTCTCGGCAGCCCTGGGCGCATCGTCGAAATATTCGGCGAGCGGCCAACTCGGGTTCACCTACCAGCTGGCGCGTTCGCTGTGCCTTGCCGGAGCGGTTGCCGCCGAGGTCCAGCCGGTCGATGGCGTGTTCGCCGATTTTAGGGACCAGGAGGGTCTTGCCGAGGAAGCCCGCGCCGCGGCGAGGGAAGGCTTCACCGGCAAGCTTGCGATCCACCCGGCGCAGGTCGAGCCGATCAACCAGGCCTTCACTCCGTCGGCGGAAGAAGTCGCCCATGCAAAGGCAATCGTCGATGCATTCGGCGCCGAGCCGGATGCCGGCGTTCTTTCGGTTGGCGGCAAAATGGTCGACCGGCCGCACCTCCTCCAGGCCCGGAGGGTTCTCGCCCGGGCCCGATAGTCACCGGCCGCATGGAAAGGATATCGACATGCCGACAAGTTCCAGCGCCTGGGGCACCGATGCAGCTGACCAGCCACTAAGGCCCATGACGATCGAGAGGCGCGACCTTCGTGCCGATGACGTCGCGATCCAGATCCTCTGGTCGGGCGTCTGCCACTCCGACCTCCACCAATGCCGCAATGACTGGCACAACAGTGTCTATCCAGTCGTCCCGGGCCACGAGATCATCGGCAAGGTCACCGCGATCGGCCCCGAGGTGCGAAGCCACGAGGTCGGCGACATGGTCGCAGTTGGCACCATCGTTGATGCCGACCTTAGCTGCGAGGAATGCCTGGCGGGCTGGGAGCAATTCTGCCTTGGCGGGTCGACCTTCACCTACAACGGGATCGACAAGGTCGACCGAAGCGTGACGAAGGGCGGCTATTCCGACCATATCGTCGTTCGCGAGCATTTCGTTTTCCGGGTCCCCGATGGACTGGACCCGGCACGCGCCTCGCCCCTCCTTTGCGCCGGCATCACCACCTGGTCCCCGCTTCGGCAGTACCCCGATCACGTTCGCCCGGGCAAGAAGGTCGCGGTCGCCGGCCTCGGCGGCCTTGGCCATCTCGGAGTCAAGTTCGCCAATGCGCTGGGCGCCCATGTGACGATGATCACCACCAGCCCGGGCAAGGGCGAGGATGCCCGCGCGCTCGGGGCCCATGACGTCCTCATATCGACCGATGCCGAACAGATGGCGGAGGCCGCTGGACGGTTCGATTTCATCCTCGACACCATCCCCGTTTCCCACGACGTCCAGCCCTATCTGCAGCTGCTTCGGCGGGGCGGGAGGATCGTGATCGTCGGTGCAATCGAGCCGCTGCCGCCAATTCACGCCGGCTACCTGGTGATGGGCAACAAGGCCATCGGCGGCTCGGGGGTCGGGGGTTGTCCCGAGACGCAGGAAATGCTGGACTTCTGCGCCGAGCACCAGATCTACCCGGAAGTCGAGACAATCCGGATGGACCAGATCAACGAGGCCTTTGAAAGGCTGGTCCGATCTGACGTTCGCTATCGCTTCGTCATCGACATGTCCCAGGGCCTGTAACCCGGGTTTCCTGCTTCTTCATTGCCTTTGAAAAGCGGCTGAGGACTGACTTGCACGGCGCTCCGCCGCCGCTAGGCTCGCGACCAGAATAACGGGAATGGGGGGAGCCTTCATGACCGAGCCGGCCAAGCCATGGTCCATGGCCCGCCTCGTCACCGCCTCGTCTGCGGGAACGGCATTCGAATGGTATGACTTCTTCATTTTCGGAAGCCTCGCCACCGTTATTTCCAGGGTATTTTTCGCCGGCCTCGACCAGACGTCGGCGCTGATTGCCGCCCTTGGCCTGTTCGCTGCGGGCTTTGCCTTTCGGCCGCTCGGCGCGATCATCTTCGGAGTGATGGGCGACCGGGTCGGCCGCAAGGCGACCTTCCTGACGACGGTCAGCCTGATGGGAGTTTCGACTTTCGCGATAGGCCTCCTGCCCAATTATGAGCAGGCCGGCCTCATCTCGCCGATCCTTCTCATATTCCTGCGCATCTGCCAGGGGACCGCCCTTGGCGGGGAATATGGCGGCGCTGCCATTTACGTCGCGGAACATGCCGACGACGACAAGCGCGGCCTGTTCACGGGCTGGATCCAGTCGTCCGCCGCGATCGGCCTCATCGCGGCGCTTGCAGTCATCCTCGCGGCGCGGACCTTGGTCGGCGAGGAGGCCTTTCTCCGCTGGGGATGGCGCATCCCCTTCCTCGCTTCGATCTTCCTCCTGGGAATTTCCGTCTGGATGCGGTTTCGGCTCTCCGAAAGTCCCGCTTTCATGAAGCTGCGGGCGGAAGGAGCAGTCACCCGGACACCGCTTCGCGACGCGTTTGCCAACCGTGGGAACCTGAAGCTCGTCCTGATTGCCTTCTTCGCCTTCATGGCAGCCCAGGGAGCGGTCTGGTATTCGAGTTTCTTCTATATCCAGGTCTTCCTCGAGCGAACGCTTGGCATGCCCGGCGCAAGCGTGAACCTCGTCATCATGGTGATGACCATCGTGTCCGCACCGCTCTACCTTTTCTTTGGCTGGCTCAGTGACCGGCTTGGCCGGAAGACGGTGATGATCGGTGGCATGGCCCTCGCGCTCGCGACCTATTTTCCTGGCTACCAGGGCATCGCGAGGGCCGTAAATCCCTCGCTCATGGCGGCGCAGGCCAGAACGCCGGTCATGGTGGAAACGAACCCCGCCACCTGTTCAATCCAGTTCGATCCCATTGGCACTGCGCGGTTCGACAGCAGTTGCGACATTGCCAAGAGCCAGCTGGCCTCGATCGGGATCGCCTACGGCGAGAAGGCCTCAAGCGACGGCGCAACCAGGGTCCATGTCGGCAACGCCGTCGTCGAGATAAGCAGCGGAGCGGCGCTCGACGACGCCTCGCTGAAAAAGCTCAAGGCCGAGGTGCGGAACGAGCTCAAGGCCGACCTCGCGGCCGCCGGCTATCCGGGCGAAGCCGATCCCGCCCGGATCGACTGGTTCATTCTCTATGCCTGGCTGATGGTCTTCGTCATCGCCTCTACGGCACTTTACGGCCCGCAGGCCGCCGCGCTCGTCGAGATGTTTCCAACGCGCATACGCTACACGGCCCTTAGCCTCCCTTACCATATCGGCACCGGTTGGGTCGGCGGCTTCCTTCCGGTGACCAGCTTCGCGCTGGTCGCGATCACCGGGGATATTTACGCCGGGCTCTGGTATCCCGTCTTCTTCACCGCGGTCAGCGTCGTTTGCGCATTGGTTTTCATGCGTGAAACGGCTGGCAAGCCGCTGGGCTAGCCATCCCCGGCGACCGAACCTCGATGAGCGTTGAACCGGTACATCGCCGCCATGAAATGCCATGGACCCGGCGCGATGGCCCTTGCCTACCGTTGATCGCCCTTCCCATTCCGCTAGAAAGGCCGGCCGCTTCGCCGAGGATGAGAGGAGGAGGCTGCTGGCCAGGAAACCCGTTCTACTTTCGGGCGGCAACCCGCAGATCGCCAAGGGCGACGGCGATGGCCCGGTAAAGGCCTATATCGAGGCCATGCCGGGCTGGAAAAGCGCCGTTGGAAAGCAAGTGGACTCCATCGTCGAGCGGACTGTCGACGATGTGAAGAAGGGCGTGCGCTGGAATTCGCCATTTTACGGCGTCGAGGGCAAGGGCTGGTTCCTCTCGTTCCATGTCTTTACGCGTTACGTGAAACTCACCTTTTTCAACGGTGCGAAGCTTGATCCGCCGCCGCCTGTCGAATCGAAGGACAGGAACAGCCGTCATTTCCACATTTTCGAGCAGGACGAGCTCGACGAAAAGCTTCTCGCCAAATGGGTCAAGCAGGCATCACGCCTGCCCGGCTGGGATCCCTCCAAGGGATGACCGGCCAGGTGGAAGACGAAAACGCCTCGAGGCTGATCGACTCGAAGATCGCAAGCCTCGGCGACTGGCGGGGCGAGCTGCTCGCCCGCGTCCGGGCGATCATCAGGAAGGCGGACCCTGAGGTCAGCGAAGAAGTGAAATGGCGAAAGCCCACCAACCCCTCGGGAGTACCGACCTGGGTCCACGCTGGCATCATCTGCACCGGCGAAACCTACAAGGACAAGGTCAAGCTCACCTTCGCCCGGGGGGCCGCCCTCGCCGATCCCGACGGCCTGTTCAATGCCAGCCTCGATGGCGGCACGCGCCGCGCAATCGACATTGGCAAGGGACAGGTGATCGACGAGAAATCGCTCGGCGAACTGGTCCAGGAAGCTGTCGCCGTCAATCTTGCCCGGGCTGGAAAGAAGTAGCGACCCGTCTTTTCAGGCGCACCAGTGAATATCGATCGGCTGCTCGGCCTCGGCCAGCACCCGACCGATCGGCAACTTGGACGAGTGACCCGCCTCGATCGCCTGCTCGAGAAGCTCGCGCTTCTCCTGCCCGCGGATCGTGATGAGGATCGTTCTGGCGGACAGGATCGCCGAGCGAGTCAGCGTGACCCGGGGCACCGGGGCTTCGGGCGGCAGGGGCTCCGGCATCACGCCGACCGCCCGACGCGCTTTCGGGGCATTGAGCGCATCGTCCATGTCCGGCCCGTTGAAGATGGACGCGGTATGCCCGTCACTGCCCATGCCGAGCCAGACGAGATCGGGCGGCCAGCTGAGGTCCTGGAGCCGGGCGTCCGCCGAGTTTCCGGCGAGCCGGTAATCGGCGATGTCACCGGTTATCGGGATAACCCGCGCGCCGGTGGAGAGGAATGCGGCCGCGATCATCCGGACGTTCGAGAGCTCGTCCTGCATCGGCACCAGCCGCTCGTCACCGGGGATGATGGTGACCCTCTTCCATGGCAGCTTGGCGGCTGCCAGCCTGGCGAAGACCGGCTTCGGCGTTTCGCCGCCAGGAAGCGCGATCAGCGCCTCGCCTCTCGCGTCGACCGCGCTCTCGATGATGAAGCCGATGTCGCCGGCGACCGCGCCGGCCATCTCGTCGACGCTGTCATATTCCCACCATTCGGCTTCGATCATCTCGGGCTCCTGTCTGCGCCAGCGCATTGCCGTACCGGCTTCGAAATATCCACCCCCTAGCGTCGGCGGGTTTCCTGCTGGACATAACCGTACCAGGCAGCGACCGGTCGTCCCGCCTCGTCGGTAGCGGGGCGGAAGATCGCTCGCTCCTCGACCAGCCTGCAGGTCCATTGGTCGATCGTCGGAACCCCGCTCGACCGGTTGATCTTGCATTCGGTGGCCCTGCCGTTCGGCAACACCCGTACCGCGACGAAGACGGCGCCGCCGCGAGGCCAGGCCCGGGCAACCTCCTCGGGGTAATCGCGGCTGGTGATGCCGCGGACGACGACCGGCCGGGTCGCGACGCCGCCGGACCCGCCGCCACCGGTCCCGCTTCCAGAGCCACCGCTCCCGGTCCCGGTTCCGACCCCGCCAGCTCCCGTACCAGGCCCCGCGACATCGGCCGCCCCCTGGGTTTGCTCGCTCCCGGTACGCGGGGTCTCGCTGACCGGCATCGGCGGAGGAACCGGCAACTGGATCGGGGGCCTAGGCGAGGCAATTGGGGTCGCCTGGCTGCGGATATTCTCCGCGGAAGCAGCCCCCTCCTCCTCCGCCGGCGCATCCTCCTCCGGTGCCGGGCGCTCGAGGACGATAGCCTCCTCTTCCGGTGGCGGCGGGTCGGTCACGTCGAAAATGTCGATGACTTCCTGGGGAAGCTGCTGCCGGAGCGGGGGCGACAGGTTTACAAGCGCAAAGGCCAGGCCGACATGGACCGCGGCCACCATTGCAAATGTTGCAGCGCGGTCCTTCTTCTTGAGGCGTGGTTCATACATCGGGCCACCAACGTTGGCGAAGCTTGGCTGGTTTCGTTACGTCCCGCTTTCGAGTTCGCGAAGCGAGCGCCCGCGGGTCTCCCGTCCGGCCCAGGAAACCAGGCCGGCCGACAGTGCCAGGGGAGCGACGAGCGCAGCGGCCGCGCCGACCAGCGTCGGAATGAATCCGCCAAGCGCGAAGAGTTGGACGGCGACCCCGCCGAACTTGCTTGCGCCGGCAATCAGCCCGGTTGCACGTCCGCGAATTCCGAGCGGGTAGTTTTCGGCGCTGTAGGGGAGAAGCACCGCGATCATTCCGTTGGTGCCGATGATCAGCAGGGCAATGACCGCGATGAGGAGTGGCGGCCAGGCGAGCAGGTGGGCCGGAAGCAGCGCGCCGATCAGCCCGAGGAGGCTGAGAATGATTGTTGCAACAAGCGTCCACTTGCTGCTGAGCCGGCTATAGGTCCAGGCCGCGATGGCGATCGTCGGCAGCGCGATCAGCGCGGAGCTGGCAATGATCCCGCTGGCCAGGGACGAGGTGAAGCCCCGAGCTTCCAGGTCGCTTGGAAGCCAGAGCAGCAGGCCGAAATTGATGAAGCTCCAGGCGAGCGCCGTGATCACCAGTGCCGAGGTAAGCTTACCATGTCGCTGGGCGGCGACGTCGGCGTCGGCTGGTACCGGCTCTCGTGGCTTGGGGACGATGCCGAACCGCGATTCCATGGCCGCAAGCTCGGCGGTGAACCCCCGTTCGGCCAGGAAACGGGGCGATTCCGGGATGAACCTTGCCAAGAGCAGCAGCAATATTCCCGTCGGGAACCCCTGCAGCCAGAGCACCCGCCAGCCGAATGTCGGCTCGAACGCGTGCGCCGCGCCGCTCGCGGCAAGATATCCGCCGATCAGCCCGGTGCCGCCAACGAGGACGAGGACCCAGCTGCGATGTCGTGGCGGCATGATTTCCGCCAGCAGCGTATAGACGACCGGCAGCATTCCGCCGGCCGAGGCCCCCATCAGGAAACACATCAGCAGGTTGAGCTCGAACATCGGCATTGCACCGCAGATCGAGGTAGATACGAACAGGATCGTCGAGAGGAGGATCGAGATGCGCCGGCCGTAGACATCGGCCAGCCACCCCCAGAGGAAGGAGCCGATCGTCGTTCCGACGAGCGCAGACAGCGGGAACAGTGCGATGGTCGTCGGGCTGATCCCATATTCCTCCCGCATGCCGGGAAGGACGAAGCCGAGGGTTGCCGGTTTCATCACGTCGATGACGAGGCCGAGCGTCAGGACCAGAAGCACCGCCGCGTGCCACCGGTTGAGCGGAGTCGAATCAGGAGCCTCGAAGCTGGTCCCCGCATGGGAGCCATGGGGCGCGCGTTGCCGCGGCAAGGCTCCGTAGATCGCCGCCGGCACGCCCAGGATGATGAGGCCCATGCCGATCCACATCCCGCTGTCCATCGGCATGCCGTGGAGGTGGTTGCCCATCCGGTGGGCCATCGCCAGCATCGGGAGGTGAAGAAGCACGCCGATCGAGATGGCGAGGCAGGCGCCCCAGAAGATCGGGGCCCGCTCGCCGATGATCGAATTTGGACTGGCCTTGCTCGCCATGAGCAGCAACGTAGCTCTAGTAGCGCCGGCTGAAGACGCGGGTCGACCAGGGCGCGAGGGTGAGGCTGGTGCCCTTGGCAATGGCCTGCTCGAGACCGCCCTTTTCGTTCCAGCGCCCGGGATGGGGGATATCCTCGAGAGTGATCGTCTGTTGCTCCGGGCTGTAATTCTGAACGACGAACACCGCGTCGCCGGCCTTGGCCCTCGCGAAGCTGAAGACCTTGGCGCCGTTGCTGTTCTTCACCTGGACCATTCGGGCGCCCCAGGGCGCGTTGTGGAGAGCCGGGTGTGCATCGCGAAAACTGATCCAGTCACGGATCAGGGCGCCATGGGGATGGTCTTTCCAGGCGATCGGGTCGCGCTCGAAGAACTTCAGCCGCTTGTCGTTCCCGGCCTCCTGGCCATTATAGACAAGCGGGATTCCCTCGGTCGTGAAAAGCAGCGCGAAGGCATTGGTCAGCGCCGGTCCAAATCTCTCGAACTCCGTCCCTGCCCAGGAATTCTCGTCATGGTTGGACGTGAATACCATGCGCTGCGCGCCGGTTGGCCAGGCGCTCTCGTTTTCGCTGTAATAGCCAAAGAGCGCTCCGGTATCGGCCTCGCCCCTGGCGATCTTCATCAACGCTTCCGCCCAGGCCCAGCCATAGCTCGCGTCGAACGAGGCAAGGTGGAGGTCGCGGTGGTTGAATTCGCCGAGCATCCACACCGGCTTGATTGCTTCCAGGTCACGCCGGACGTCGGCCCAGAAATCCGGCGGGACATAGCCCGCGACGTCTGCCCGGAAACCGTCGACGCCTGCCTCGCGCACCCAGAAGGCCATCGAACCGGCCATCTCGCGCCTCAGCTCCTCGTGCGAGTAATCGAGGTCGATGATGTCCGACCAGTCCCACCAGGGCGTCGAGACATGGTCTCCCTTCCAGTCCCTTGCATACCATTCGGGATGCTCCGCGACCCACGGATGGTCCCAGGCCGTATGGTTTGCCACCCAGTCGAGAATGACCTTCATGCCGCTGGCATGAGCGGCGGCCACGAAGGCCTTGAGATCCTTCATCGTCCCGAGCTCGGGGTTCACCGACCGGTAGTCGCGGACCGAGTAGGGGCTGCCCAGCGTCCCCTTGCGGTTCTTCTCGCCGATCGGGTGGATCGGCATCAGCCACAATATGTCGACCCCGAGGGCTTTGAGCCGCGGGATCTCGAGCGTCGCCGCGGCGAGCGTCCCTTCCGGCGTGAACTGCCGCGTATTCACCTGGTAGATGACCGCTGTCCGTGACCATTCGGGATGCTTCACTCCCTCGAAACTCTCGGGTGCGTAGGACCCCGCGTCGGCAAGGGCAGGCGAGGAAAGCAGCAGCACCGCTGCAGCGATGATGCGCCTCATTCGGCCGCTCTCAGCTCCGCCGCGGCCCTTGCACGCTCAGCGATCGCCTCGAGATCGCTGTCGCCGGCCCGGACGACCCAGCTGCCGCCAACGCAAAGCACCGAGGGATGGGCAAGCCATTTCGGCGCGCTTTCCTCGCGGATCCCGCCGGTCGGGCAGAAGCGGATCCCGCCGAACGGCCCGGCAAGGGCGCTCAGGGCCGGCAATCCCCCGGACGTTTCCGCGGGGAAGAATTTGAAGCGGCTCAGTCCAAGGTCGAGGCCACGCATGATGTCGCCGGCGTTGGCGACCCCCGGGAGGAACGGGACCCCGCTCGCGATGGCGGCGCGGCCGAGCGGCTCGGTAAAGCCAGGCGACACGATGAACTGGGCGCCAGCGCCAAGCGCTTCCTGGAGCATCTGGCCATTCAAAACCGTGCCGGCGCCAATGATCGCGTCCTTGACGCTCACCATCTCGCGGATCGCGTGGACGGCGGACGGGGTCCGCATCGTCACCTCGATCACCGGGAGGCCGGCGGCAACCAGCGTCTCGGCAAGGGCGACCGGGTCGAGCGACCCGTCCAGGACCAGCACCGGGATCACCGGTGCGCTGCGCATCACCTCGTCGATGCTCATTGGAACTCCTTGGCGAAGGCGGCAGCAGCGCCGTAAAGACCGGGCTGCGGGTGATTGACCAGCTTTACCGGGATGGACTCCATGCGCCGCTCGAAGCGGCCCTTGGCGATGTAGCGATCCGAAAATCCGCTGGTGGCGAACCGGTCCTTCAGCCGGTAGCCAAGGCCGCCGGCGACGACGACCGCATTGGCCCCATGGGCAAGGGCAAGGTCGCCGGCAACTGCGCCCAGGGTCAGGAAGAAGCGGTCGAGGGCCGCGATCGCCAGCGGGTCCGTGCCGTCGAGGGCCGCCGTCCATATCGCCTTGTCGTCGGGGTGCTGGACCGCCTTGGATTCAATCGAGGCGATCGCGTTGTAGAGATTGACCAGGCCAGAGCCTGCCGCGATCCGTTCGACCGACACCCGCCGGAAGCTGCGGCGCAGATAGGCAAGGATCCTGTCCTCGAGCGCGTCGAGCGGTGCGAAGTCGATATGGCCGCCTTCCGTCTCGATCACCTGGTAGCCGTCCCTGGACCTGACCAGCTGCGCGACGCCAAGGCCGGTGCCGGGACCCAGGATACTGGTCACCCCGGTCTCCGGCATCGGGCCAGGCGGGCCGCACAAATGATCGAAATATTCCGGTCCGAACTGGGCCACCGCGTGGGCGACCGCACCGAAATCATTGACGATCCTGTACTCGGAAACGCCGAGCCGCTCCTTCATCAGCGCGGGCCTGATCACCCAGGGATTATTGGTAAGCTTCAACAACTCCCCGCCAACCGGGCCGGCAAAGGCCATGCCGATGGCATCGGGCAGCTCGACCTTGGCCTGGCGGCCGAATTCCTGCCAGGCCATCTGGAAGCTGGCATGGTCGGAGGTCTTCAGCGTGACAGGTTCGCCAAGGGAAACGACCCTGCCGGCGGCCACCTCGGCGAGTGCGAAGCGGGCATGGGTCCCGCCGACATCCGCGACGGCAATGGTACGGCTCATAACAGCATGTCCATCGCTCGAAGCATGGCCGAGGCACCGCGCTCGGCATCATCGGCTCCCGCCCTCATGAACGCGAACAGCTCACGGCCGGTACCGATTGGCTGTGGTGGCGGCTGCGCAGGCTCCCGCGCCATGAGGTCGATTCCAACCGCTTCCAGCTCGCCCCGGTTGCCGCAAAGCCTCACCATGTCACCGTCGCGCAGCCTGCCGATGGGGCCCTCGTTGAGTGCCTCGGGGCAGACGTGGATTGCAGCCGGGACCTTGCCGCTCGCGCCCGACATGCGCCCGTCAGTTACCAGCGCGACCTTGTGCCCGCGGTCCTGCAGCACTCCAAGGACGGGGGTCAGCTTGTGCAGTTCGGGCATCCCGTTGGCCTGCGGCCCCTGGAAGCGGACGACGACCACCACGTCCTGGTCGAGCTCGCCGTTCTTGAAGGCAGCGAGCACCTGTTCCTGGTCGGAAAAGACACGTGCCGGCGCCTCGACCGTCCAGCGTTCCGGCACCACCGCGCTCGTCTTGAAGGTTGCCCGCCCGAGATTTCCTTCGACCAGCCTCATGCCACCGTCCGGCTGGAACGGGTCATCGACCGGCCGCAGCATGGTCGGATCGCTGCTTTCGGCCACTTCCTCCCAGCCAAGGTCGTTGCCCTTAAGGACCGGCCGGGTGGCATAGGCTGCAAGCTCGTCGGCGCCGGCAGTGACCGTGTCCTGGTGGAGCAGGCCGGCGGCGACGAGCGAGCGGGTGACGAAGGCCATCCCGCCAGCGTTGTGGAAATCATTCACGTCGCCGGACCCGTTCGGATAGACCCGCGCCAGCAGCGGCACCGCCGCCGACAGCTCATCCAGGTCCTGCCAGTCGATGATGATGCCCGCGGCCCGGGCAATGGCCGGCAGGTGGATGGCATGGTTGGTCGAGCCGCCGGTCGCCAGCAGGCCGACCGCGGCGTTGACGATCGCGCGCTCGTCGACCACCTCGGCAAGCGGGCGGACCTTGTCCCTCGCCAGCTGGGCCAGCCGGTGGACGGCGGTGCGCGTCAGCGCCTGCCGAAGCGGCGTTCCCGGGTTGATGAAGGCGGCGCCCGGCACATGGAGGCCCATCAGCTCCATCATCATCTGGTTGGAATTGGCGGTGCCGTAGAAGGTGCAGGTGCCGGGGGCGTGATAGCTTGCGGATTCGGAGGCCAGCAGCTCCTCCTTGGTCGCCTTGCCCTCGGCATATAGCTGGCGGATGCGCTGCTTTTCCTTGTTGGGCAGGCCCGATGGCATCGGCCCTGCCGGGACGAGGAGGATCGGCAGGTGGCCGAAACGAAGGGCGCCGATCAGGAGGCCCGGCACGATCTTGTCGCAGATGCCGAGGAGGGCTGCGCCATCGAACATCCCGTGGCTGAGCGCCACCGCCGTCGAGAGTGCGATCGTGTCCCTGCTGAACAGGGAGAGTTCCATGCCGGGCTGCCCCTGGGTCACCCCGTCGCACATTGCCGGGGTGCCGCCCGCCACCTGCGCGGTCGCACCGACCTCGCG
>CAZQLI010000017.1:0-15643 GCA_964594145.1 uncultured Sphingomonas sp.
GGCACCGGTTTTTGGTACCGGCATTCGCAGGTTCGAATCCTGCCGCCCCAGCCAGCCGAATCCTCTAGAGATTCGGCCGTTATGTCAGTGATTTGGACGCAATCTGAAAATTCGGCAGCTGGACCCGGTTGGCCCGAGATCGACCGGGTTGGACCCGTCTTGTGTCCCGATCTGTGTCCCGGTTTCACTGTACGTTCCGGCCGGAAAGGATCGGCATGGCAACGACAGTCGCGCTCACTCCCGCCGCAATCGACGTCCTCGCTTCGGGACGCCTCCGCGATCCGCAGACGCCGGGGCTTAGGATTGAGGTGCTCCCCAGCGCATTCGGTCGATCGAAGCTGTCGTGCTTCCCGGCGAAGCTCCATCTAGGTGCCCGTTTAGCGGGAGCCGCGCGAAGTCCCTGAAGAATGCCGCCTCGACGGTGCAGCGCGACGGTTGCCGTCATCGAGCCGGTAGGCCGTGGCGGCTTTGCTGGGCATGCTCGATACAATCCGTCCCTGAAAGAAAATCGCAAGCAGCGCGTATTCTGATAGACTTTCGCGCTCCGAGAGTAATCCGCGCAGTTTAGCCGAGGCTGTGTGGCTGTGTGGCTGTGTGGCTGAGTGGCGTGCACAACTGGTGACCAGATTTCGCGCGCTCGCTTTGCCAGAGCCCGCCACACGTCGGCGCTGCCGCACAGGCGCCCTGCTGCGTCTTGCGCCCGCTCGTTCGGCGCCGGCTGGACAAGCGTCCGTCCTCCTGAAAAGTTCTCCGCGCCGGTGGCAGGCACCTGCCTGTTTCGCGGATCCGGGTCTCGTGCGTCTTACGGGGGGTGCTCCATGCCGCAGGGAACATCGTGACTTGCAACACGGCCCCGCCGATGGGCGATCTCGAGCGACGCTTCCGGGGACCGCTCATGGCGTTCTTCGTCCGCCGCGTCGGCGACCATGCCGATGCGGAAGACCTGACGCAGGAGGTGTTCATACGCCTCGCCAATGCGACGGACGGCGTTCGGAGGGCCGACGCGTATGTCTTCCAGGTTGCAGCCAACCTCATCCGCGACCGGGCGCGGCGGCTTCGGGTCCGGCAGGACTACGGACGATCCGTAGAACTCGAAGACGGTGCGGGGGTCGATCCGCTGGACCCGTTCCGGGTCGCGATGGACCGCGAGCACCTCGCTATCCTTGGCGCGGAGATTGCGGGCTTGCCGGAGAAGACACGGCGCATCTTCACATTGTACCGGCTCGAGGATGTCGACAAGCGGACGATCGCCTCGAGCTTCGGCCTGTCGGTGCGCGCCGTCGAGATCCATATTCAGAAGGCGATGGCCCTGCTGGTCGAGCGCCTGGGAGACGCCCTGTGACGCCGACCCGCCTTGAGACCGGGCACGATCCCATGCAGCAGGCGGCCGGCTGGTGCCTCAAGCTGTCTGGGAGCGAGGCGACGCTCGAGGAGCAGCTCGAATTCGAGGTCTGGCTCGAGGAGAGCCCCGATAACCGGGAGGCGTTCCGCAAGGCGGCTGCGCTGTGGAGCGCGGTTCCCGAGACGAGCGACATGCCCGAAGTGATCGGGGCGAGGGCCGACGCGCTCGAGGCGATGCGCGCGGCAAACCAGGCGCGCTGGCGGCCGCGGCTGGTTCGGGCATGGAAGCCGGCGCTGGCGCTAGCGGCGTCCCTGTGCCTCGTCGCCTGGGTGTCGCTGCTGGTGCTGTACGATCCCGCGACCGAATATGGGACGGGCATTGCCGAGCGGCGCGTCGTTCAGCTCGAGGATGGCAGCAGGCTGTCACTCGATGCGGCGACGTCGGTGGAAGTCGATTATGATGACGACAGCCGCTCGCTTCGGCTGGTCTCCGGAAGGGCCAAGTTCGACGTCGCCAAGAATGCGGCTCGGCCGTTCACGGTCCGGGCCGCCGACAAGCTCGTCGTTGCGACCGGAACCTCGTTCAGCGTCGAGCTGGTGCGGGATCAGGTGCACGTCATTCTCTACGAGGGTAGCGTGGAGGTGATCGGCGCTTCGGCCGCCGACAAGCTCGCCTCCAGGCAAGCCCTTGAAGCGGCTCGCCGGCTAGAGCCCGGCGACGAGCTCGTGTCGGATTCTGGTCGGCAGTCGGATAGCGTGACCCGGGCCGACCTGCCGCAATCCCTGGACTGGCAGACAGGCCAGCTCACCTTCACCGGCGAGCGTCTCGATGTCGCTGTGGAGCGGGTCAATCGCTACAGCAAGCAGAAGATCGTCGTTCGCGACCCGCGCCTTGCCAGCGAAAGGATCAGCGGCGCCTTCAATGCCGGCGATCCGGCCGCTTTCATCGACGGCGTGGTGACCCTTTTCCCGGCGAGAGCCGAACGGAAGGATGGCGAAATCGAGCTCGTGGCACGGAATTGACCACCGCATTTCGCGGTTCGCCTGGACGTGCGTCTTACCCCCATCGGCAGCCTTAAGGGGCAGTTTCGGAGGGGGAGTAGATGATCGACCGCAGGACGGGGGGCTTACTGATCTCGGCGGCGGCTGCGGCGATGTTCGCAGCTCCCGTGGCAGCCTATGCGCAGCAGGCAAGCCGAAGCTACAATGTTCCGGCGCAGGGGCTGGACTCCGCGTTGAAGGCCATCGCCGCCGTCTCCGGCGAGCAGATCATCTACGAGCCGGCGAGCGTTCAGGGCAAGCGCAGCACGGCGATAGTTGGAAATTACTCGACCGATGCGGCGGTTGCGGCGGCACTGCGCGGGACGGGATTGTCGGTGTCGCGCAGCCCGCGCGGAGTTCTCGTGATCACGACCCCCGCCCCGCAACCGGAGCAAGTGCGGGGGGAGGGCGAGGCCGGAAGCGCCGCGGCCGAAATCGGGGATGCTGTGCCGGATGATCCGCTGGCTCAGGAGATTGTTGTAACGGGGAGTCACATCCGGGGCATGCGACACGGTGCCTCGCCACTAATCTCCATCGATCGAGAATACATCGAAAGGTCGGGCTTCTCGACAGCCGGCGAGATGATCGAAGCGTTGCCACAGAACTTCGCCGGAGGATCGGGCGAGGATTCTCAATTTGCGGTAGGGCAGAGTGAGAGCCGCACTTTTGCGTCTACGGTGAACCTGCGGGGCCTTGGAACGGACTCGACCTTAATACTCCTCAACGGACGGCGGATGGCTCCGTCGGGTATTGGCGGAGCAATCATAGACATTTCGGCGATTCCCGTTCTCGCTCTCGAACGAGTCGAAATTCTGACCGATGGCGCCTCTGCCATTTATGGCGCTGATGCGATCGCTGGCGTGGCGAATTTCATTCTGCGGAAGAACTATCAAGGGGCGGCGACGAAAGTACGTCTTGGCGCCCTCACGCGCGGCGGAGGCAATGAACTCCAGCTCAGCCAGATCTTCGGGACGAAATGGGACTGGGGATCGGCACTTCTATCTTATGAATATCATCACCGGGAGAAGGTGCTCGTTGAAGATCGGCCATTCGTGGCTTCGTCCGATAAGCGTCGGTTCGGAGGTGAAGACTTCCGCTCGTCTTCGTGCTTCCCGGGCAACATACGCCTGGCGACTGGAGCGGAGTTCGGTATTCCCGAGAATCAAGATGGCACAGAGTTAACAGAGGATGCTCTACAAGAGCCAAATCGTTGTAACGTACTGACCGGGCAGACTTTACTTCCGCAACAGGACAGGCATAGCGTCTTTGCGCATCTCGAGGCTGGGCCGGCGACAGGGATCACGCTGTACGCAGATGGACTTTATACGGATCGAAATTCCCTCTCGTACGCCGCCGGCGTGCGCAGAACGTTGTCAGTTCCTCTGTCGAACCCCTTTCGTCAATCTAATTCTCTTTTTCTTCAGCAGCCGAACATTTTCGTCGATTACTCCGTTGTCGAGGTCGCTGGAAACCCGCGCCTTTCCACCTCTGCCGAGGCGTACAGCATCTCGTCCGGAGTCAAGGTAGAACTCCCAAGTGGCTGGTCTGTCGATTTCGGGGGGACGGCTGCCGAAGCGACTGACGAGACGGTTACTACCAACCACGTCGATCAAGCCGCGCTGCAAATGGCTGTTGCGCAGGCGCAGCCCGCGCTGTCGTTTAACCCATTCTCAAGCACAATAGACCGGGCAGCCTTCGCGCCGTTTATCTTGGATCCCATACGCACGGAATCCACGGGCAAGGTGTTGTCAACGAGCGTGATCGCGGACGGGCCCGTCTTTCAATTGCCCGCGGGTTCGGCGCGCCTGGCGATTGGCGCTGAGTTGCGGAAAGAGAAATTCGACAGCGGATCGACGGCTTTCCCAAAGAGCGATCGGGCGGTGCGATCCCTCTTTGGCGAATTGCTGCTTCCCCTCATCGCTCCTCACAACGGTGTACCCGCGGTGTCGCGCCTACAACTTTCGCTCGCCGCGCGATCCGAACGGTACTCAGACTTCGGGACGACGACGGTCGGGAAAATGGGTGTCATCTGGGAGCCGGCACCAACGGTCACGTTGCGGGGCACCTACGGCGCCTCCTTCAAAGCTCCCCTGCTGAAGGAACTGCACAGCCTTCGCATCCTTACAGCTACCAATCTACCTGGTTCCTTCGATCCCCGGACCGACACTGTGGTCGTTCCGGTGATCATGCGATCAGGAGGAAATCCCGACCTCTCCCCAGAGACGGCGAGAATCTTCAGCTTGAGTGCAAGCTATAAGCCGGTGCGGCGCGGCCGCTTCGATATAGCCTATGTCCATGTCGACTTCCGTAATAGAATCTCGTCGGTCACTAATCTTGGTACCATATTCTCCAGTGAGGACGCATTGGCTGGCGCCGGTGCCTTGGTCAGAAATCCGTCTCAGCAGATCATCGACGAGTTCGTTGGGGAAAGTGATATAGTCAACAACTTCGGAGTCCCTCTAGTCGAAGGATCAGTCGGAATAGCAATCGACACCGGATTGCGTAACATTGGCAACGTCAAGCTCAGTGCGATCGACCTGAGCGCGACCTACGGCTTGGATGTTGGGTCCAGCACCCTCGATTTCATAATCAATGGAAGCTACCTCATAGACTTTGCGGAAGCACTGGTGTCAGGTACTCCACGAACAGAGCGCGTCGATACGTTCGCGCAGCCAGTAGATCTCCGGGTGAGAGGCGGCCTAACCTGGAGCTCGAATAGGTTGAGCATCACAGGCTTCCTGAACTACGCTGACAGCTACAAAGATGAACGCGACCCCGACGATCCTCGGAAAATCCATGCTTGGCTGACAGCTGACGCTAACGTTACTTACAAGATGGGGGCAAGCGGAAAGGGTCCGGCCGACGGGATCGATCTGTCGTTCGTCGTCCGCAATTTGTTCAATCGGAAACCTCCGTTCGCCAACATCGCCGTATCGTACGATGCCACCAATTCCGATGCGGTCGGTCGTTCCGTTGCGCTGGTCGTGCAGAAGAGATGGTAATTCCCTCTTTGCTATTACGGCTCCCCGGAGCCCCGCTCGACCCCAAGTGCCAAAACATGGCACGGCCAAAGTTCGGAACGAGAAAAATGCGATATCTTGCTAAGTGGGCGGCGTGCGTGACGCTGTGCCTTTCACCGAGTGTATCCTATTCTGAGAAATTGGCTGATGATCGTCAGTTTACGGTCGAGGACGATTTCAATCGTACTCAACTCTACAATGTTGGAGTGCCAAGTTATTCTGTCGAGTCTACGCCGTTCAAGTTTTCACCGGACGGGCTATATGTGTATTTTGTGACGCGGACGGGCGTGGCCGAGAAGAAGACTTACACCTTTAGACTTTTTCGGTTCAGCCTGGCCGCGCTCAGGAGCTATGCCGCAGGTCGTATTGGACGCCCGCCGAAGCCAGATCTTGTCTACGAGACCAATTATGACATGCGATCTACGTATCGCTTTGGGTATCTTCAATCCGGCGGCATAAAGCATTTGCTTTTCTCCCATAGCGGAGCGGAGCTATTTTTCCTTTCTCCCGACAAGGACGGTGTATATCAGATATTCAGGCACGTGGTCGGAACAGGAGAGACCGGGCAGATTACGAGATCCAGCTCCCATATTCTCGATTACAAAGTCATCGACGCGATGGGTGGCCTTCTTTTTACGAAGGGGTCGTATGATCCGGACACTTATTGTGCGGGACCATACTTTAACCCAATTGCCCTCGGTCTCTCCTTTTACGAGACAACTTGCCTTCCTGATGGCCAAACCCCGAGGAATCTATTCAATCAAGCCGAGTCCAGTGCTTGGTGGCCTGAGAAGGACCTATACTGGCTTTCCTCGATTTCGGATTCATCTCCTCGGCTGCTTAAGGACGCACTTCCGATTGTCTCGCTCTCCGAGTCCTGGCTTTCGCCCGACGAGAGCCGTCTCCTTTTGCGTCTGAGGCGTGCGTCGGCGCCTGATCAGCTCCGCACTGCTCTTGGCAATTCCGGTTCGGCTAAATTGTTGGCGACACGGCTTCCCGGATTTAGCGGAGATCCGTTGAACGAGGACATCTTGGGCGGAGCGAAGCCCTACACCTACTATGCCTCGATGAGCCTTCCTGACGGGGCGTTGGCAGAATACGCGAATTTTCCGATTCTTGCAGCGCAGTCGGGGGCGTTGCCTCGCTGGCTCGACAATCAGCGGATTTATCTTCCTGGGGTCATTCAGGTCTCTGCAAGAGGGACGGTTCGTCCGAGCGGATCGGCACCAGGGGCCGTCCTTCGCGTCGATGGTCGGCTCCTGTCGGACCGCCTACCCAACAATACGGCTGGCCCAACGGAACGGACGCAGCGGGAGTTAGATTCCAGTCAATTGGGCGGAGGTTCTGTGACCGGTCGTTGCGCGGTTTCACATCATGGCGATGACGTCACAAAGGACGGCGATCCTGCTTGTTATGCACAGAATGCGCTCGCAGGGGTCCGGGTTTCGACCGGAGAAACATTGACGAGACCACCAAATATCATCGCGACAGACCTTGCCTCCCATCGGTCGAAGGTGGTGCTGGAGCTGAACCCGCAGCTGGAGAGCCTGACCCTGGGACGGATTGAGCTTCTGGAGTGGTCGGACGCGCGAGGCGAGGAATGGCGAGCCGGGCTTGTGCTCCCGCCCGAATTCAAGTCCGGAACCCGATATCCGCTCGTGATCCAGACACACGGATTCGACGTCAATAAATTTCTTGTGACCGGGCCGTACCATGAGACGGCACCGAATGCGGCTCAGGCTCTCGCAAATCGGGGCATCGCGGTAGTCCAGATCATCGACAAGTCTGGCGGAAACTATGCGGATTCCATTCCACGTCACGCGCGAGGAGTAAATTCTCTCATCGAGTTGCTCGACAAGCGTGGGATCATCGACACGAAGCGACTCGGAATTGTTGGATATAGTGCGCGGGGCAAGTTCGCATTCGATATGGCGCTTTGGCCGAAATTCCCCTTCCAGGCCGTGATAGTTGCTGATGCAATCAGCCAATCGCCTTTCAGCTATGCACTGGCCTATAAGTCGCCCTATCCAGGGATGTACACGTATGAGACTGAGATGTGTGGTGCCGTTCCATGGGGGAAGGGCCTCTCTGAATGGATAGCTCGCAATCCATTCTATCATATTGATAAACTAGATGCCGCTGTCCTGTTTGAAGACTTCCGGGCATCGAATTCAAGCGATTGGTGGGATGTCATTGCGGGCATGCGTCGTTTGGGAAAACCTGTCGACTATTACAAATTCACTTCCGGCGGTCATCCTCCGCAATTCCCAGAGACCGTTCTGAAGTTGCGAAGCTTGACGGTCGACTGGTTTGATTTCTGGCTCAACGGCAAGGAGGACCCGAGCGCCGAGAAGCGTGAGCAGTATGACAGGTGGCGGGTGCTTCGCATGCGGAAGCCGCCCACTCGACCGATTGTGGAGGATGGCGTTTCCCTCGACGAGATGGATTGCGAACACTGACGGATGGCGCCGCCCGGTTCAGGCTTCTCGAATGCGCGAGTCCGCGGCTTTATAACTGGTCCAAGGAGGTCTGCACCTGTCTGATCCATCCTGGCATGCTTGATAGCAGGCACGGCCGCAAGTGGGCTGGGCTGCTCTTGGAACTCGCATGCCGGCCTTCCCGCGTAGAGAGGAAGATGGAGCGCATACTAGCCTCGCCAAACCCCGTCGTTGAAGGTTCGTGGGCGGCGGCGTGGCTTGAAGCTTCTTGAGATCAGCCTGGGGAGCGCTTCCGCAGATTCCGGACCCGGCCTGCGCCGTGGAGTTCGTCGGGGGCGCCACGCACCCGTGAGTTCGCTGACTGATCCGCCACGTTGGCGCCCGGTGGGCTACGACGTTGCTCTTCACTCGCGATCGAAATCACTTCTGCGCCCGACCGATAGAGATCGAGCTGATCCGACCACCATTGCATCATGCGCACGCGTTCGTCCCAGCGGGCGCCGCGGTGGTAGGCTGCTCGAACCCGGTTACTGTCCTTGTGCGCGAGCGCTCGCTCAATCGCCTCGGGATGCCAAAGGCCTGACTCATTCAACAATGTGCTCGCCACCGCCCTGAAGCCGTGGGCGGTCATCTCGTCATTGCCGTAGCCGATGCGGCGAAGCGCAGTATTCAGCGTGCCGTCGGACATCGGCCGTTTCGGCGAGCGGATCGACGGAAAGAGATAGTCGCCAGGATTGCCGAAGCTGCGCAGCTGCGGGAGCATGGCCATGACCTGCGTGGATAGTGGCATTGCATACGCCTGCTTCTTCTTCATTTTCTCGGGCGGGATGCGCCACAACGCCGCGTCGAAGAGGATCTCGGACCATTGCGCGTGCCTGAGCTCGCCGGGGGGAGAGAAGACATGCGCTGCCATCCGGACTGCGATCCAGGTCTCCCGCGGGCCGGGATAATCCTCGATCGCGCGCGTCAGTGCCCCGACTTCGGCGGAATCGACGACCGCCGCATGGTGGCGGACTTTCGGTGTCGCGAGCGAGCCGCGGAGCACGTCCGCGGGATTCGCGTCGCATCGCAGCGTGACGTGCCGTACCTGAAGACGCGGGTTGCGAACGAGCGCCGGCGCATCGCCGTTTCGCGATGGCCTCTCGCTTCGACCTTGCGCAGCATGACGAGCAGCTCGTGCCGAGTGATCTGGGAGATCGGTTGGTGGGCGATATCGCGGTCGAGGAGCTTCAGGAACCAGCGGGCCTTGGTGACGGTCGCGTCGGTGCGGCCCTCGACGATCATGCACTCGATATTCCTCGGCACTTCCTTGAATGCCGTCGCCTGGCTGAGGGTGATCACGGCAGCGTCCGAGGGATCCCGTTTGAGACTTTGCTGAAGAGTCGTGCACGACCTGATCGGCACTTACGTGCGCGCGTTGGCCGGGCCGGGATCGACTTAGGGCTGCATCGCGCAACAGCAGCCGCTGAAGATGTTCATCCCGCCGACGCCTGCTGGCCCGCTTGCCGAACGGCTGAATCGCGCTAGTCTGGACGCGCGCCCATGAGGAGCGCCGAGGCGTGAGAACCTCGCTTGGGAACAGGGGACCGGCTCACGGCCGGGTGGCCGCAGCGCATGTCCAGACCGCCTCGCGGTTAAAGGCTGCGGCGCATGTCCAAGCATGTTCTCAACACCCGGCTACCGCGGCGCACACTCTCGGGGGAGATGGTGGATGCGCCCAGCCTTGTGCCGCAACGAGACTCAGGACCGGCCGAGCCGGGGCGCCGGCGTGCGGCCCGTCGGAAGCAGGGCGGGCGCGTGACCCTGCCGAACCGCAGTCCACCGGCACCTTTGGACTTGCCGGGCCGGCCGGACCAGCCCGCAAGGCTCGGCGATGCCGGACCGGACGAGGTGCGAAGGCACGTGCACGACTTGTACAGGAGGCATTCGGCAACGCTCCTTCGCATCCTTACCCGGCGCACCGGCTGCAGGGACCTCGCGCGCGAGCTGACGCAGGAGACGTTCGTCAAGCTGCTGCGGATGGCGCCCGCGACCCTGGGCGGGATCGAGCGTCCGGAGGCCTATCTGCGGCGCATCTCCTCGAACCTGCTGTGCGACTGGACCAGGCTCAGTCCCGAACCGACCAGAATATTGTCGATCGACTCATCCAAATCGCTCCCCGCTCACGTCTACTTGGACGTAGAAGGATCATCCGGGAGGAAATAATGGAAGTCGACATCATCTATGGCCTGGCAATCGCCGCGGTTGCCCTCTTCTTCGTGGCGCAGGCTTCCCGGGTTCTCCGTGCCGCCGCGATGCACAAGACCCTTCGCTCGGCCATCGAAAAGGGCCAGCAGCTTGATCCGGAGCTGATCGACGGGTTTGACAAGGCCGCCGAGCCTGGTTCCGGGGACCAGCGCGTCGGTTTCGTCCTGATTGCCATTGGGCTGGCGATCATTCTGGCAGCGATCATCAACGGCGGGAGCGACCTTCGCGACCTGGTGGCCCTGTCGATGTTCCCGCTGATCGTCGGTGCCGCGCTGCTGCTCCGGCTGCGCTTTGCAGCCCGGAACAAGGCGGACTCCTGACCCGCGAGGAAGAAGTGGCGCTGGCACGGCAGGCAGCGGGGGAAGACCTCGCTGCCTTCGCCCTGCTCGTGCGCGCGAATGAAGCATCGCTCCGTCGCTACCTTCGGCGACTAGCAGGCGAGGACTCGGACGATCTCGCGCAGGAAGCGCTGCTCGCTGCCTGGCGATCGATCCGGCAATGGCGGGCGGAGGGCAGCTTCGCCGCATGGTTACGGCAAATTGGCACGCGGCGGTTCCTTGAGCGCCAAAGACGGGCCGGACCGAGGCAATTTGCCGAACTGGACCCGCAAATGGCTTCGCTCCCGGACGACGTTGACGAGCGGCTGGCGATCAACCAGGCACTTGCCGCCTTGCCATCTCGAGAACGAGCCGCGGCCCTGCTCGTTTATGCCGAGGGCCACAGCCACCAGGAAGCGGCGCAGATCCTCGGGATGCCGCTTGGGACCCTGAAGTCGATTATTGCCCGGGCACGCACCGCGCTGGCCCGGCAGTTGGAAGGAGCCGAACGATGAACGAAGCCGAGCTCGACGCGCGCCTTGCGTCGCTACTGCGCGACGGCTCGCCGAGGCAGGGGAGCGACGACTTTGCAGACCGGGTTATCGCCCTCGCTGCTTACGACCTGTCGCAGCGCCGGTGGCGGCGGAGGACCGCGGTCCGCATTGGCCTCGAAACGCTCGGGCTAATCGCCGTTCTGTTCGTTTTCGCCATGCTGGCACGAATGGCACCGGAAAGCGTCGGCTGGGGCAATATCCTCCCGCTCGCCAGCCCCGCCATGGCCGGGCTGGTCATGCTGCTGATGTGGAGCCTGGTGTCCGTCTCTCCGGCGCGGCGCTAGCCCCCGCCGCCCCCGCGACCGTCGCGTATCGCGCGGTGCCAGCCACGAAAGCGTGCAGGGGATTGCAACCCAGATGTGTGCGACCTGCCTTGTTTGAATGAAAAAGCAGGGTCGTTCCTGCCAATGTCGGCGCGCCAGCTTGGCCAAGGCTCTACAAGCTCAGTCCCGGGTTGGACCTTTCGCCTCCCTCAACTGGCGTTCTTCGAACTGGACCCAATCGGCCGGGCAGGCCTCGACTTCCCGCGGCGTGGCGTCCCGGCTGTCGGATATCCAGCAATCATCGAATATGGAGCAGTAGCAGCTGCGAACCGTGACCTTCCAGCGTTCCAAGTCCAGCCGATCCCAGAGGGCCGCGTTTTTGTCGGCCTTCCGCAAGCGGATGAAATTGCGCTGCTGGCCGGGCCGAAGGACGCCAGAAACCGGCTCGCTCATGAAGGTGAACTTCTCCTCGCCGGCGCAGCATCGGCGAAGCAATTCGCGGGCCGTGGACATCGGCTGGCCTGCGTAGACGAGCTCCATCGCCTGGAGCTTGGCGGGACCCACACCGTCGTTCGTGAGGCTGAGCGTGATTTCGGGCAGGCCTTCGGGCGTCGCATTGCCGGTACCGAACGAAACGAATGGCCAGGTCTCCGATTGCTGGATCTTTCTAGTGGCATCCGCCTGGACGAAGGTCGCGTAGGCAAGAGCAATCGAGATGACGACGGTCGGGACGGTGATCAGCAGGTGGCCGATCATCATCATTGGCAGATATTTGGCCAGCCGCGTCGTGGCCTGGTCGCGAGGCAATTGGTCGGGATCCGTCATCAGCTTATCCTGCAACCCTAGTTGGCATTCCTCGGCTGGCTCGAGCCGCCCAGAGGGTATGACTTGCCGTAGGCGCTCTTGGTCTTGCCCTTGATCCAGTCGCCGAGCAGCTGGAGATATCCTTCAGTGATCCTCGTGCTGGTCCGGGAGCCGTCGGGATTGACCTGGAATTCCATCATCCCGTGGTCGGTTCCTGGAAAGACGAATGCGTCGAGCTTCTTTCCCCTCGAACGAAGCTCGAGCAGCGCCCGGCTTGTCCCTTCGATCGGTGCCTCTCGGTCTTCGCCGGCCAGGACCCACAGCAGCGGGGCCTGCAAGCGATCGAGTGCAGCCAGGGCATCATAGTCCCAGATCAGCTCGAGGTTATCAAAGCGAGCCTTGCCGATGCGGCGCAGCTGTGCGTTGTCGAGCTTCAGCATCTCGCCGCTATGTTCGCCGGAGATCCGAGAGAGCCAGGGGTTTGCTCCCAACTGGCTCCTGACCTGGTCGAGCTCCTCATAGCCCTCCGAAAAGCCGCTGAGGAGGAGCTTGGCCGTTGCCTTCGAGAGCCGGTTCACCAGCGCTTCGGCATCCTCGCCGAGGCCAAGGGCCCGCACTTCCGAGATCATCTGCTCGCGGTCCTCCTCGATCGGGGACGCGACCAGCCCGAAACCCACTGCGACAAAATCGGCATCGCTTCGAGTTGCCGCCAGCGGCGCAACCCAGCCTCCCTGGCTTCCGCCGAAATAGCCGGCCCTCGAAATTCTGGTCCCTGCCAGCGCCCGGGCCTTCTTGAGGGCATTGGCGGCATCCTCGGCAAGAAGCTCAAAATTCTGGGTATATTCTCCCTCGGACGCGCCCGTCCCCCTCTTGTCATAGGCGAAGACCGCAATTCCCTGCGCGGCCATCGCATAGGCATAGATGTTTCCGATGGCCGGGCTGCGCTCGGAACCATGGACCATCACGACCAGCGGCGGTCTTGCGTTGCCCGTTGAGCTAGGTTCGATCAGCTGGCCCTTGAGGGTGGTGCCGGCGCTTTCGAAGCCAGTATCCGTCACCTTGAACGTCATGCGTTCCCAGCGGGCCCGTCCCTCGTTTTCGGAAACAACCTCCACGGCGCCGGGCGGACAGGTGACAGGAGCGTTCTCGGCCTCGGTATTTCCGCGCCGGCCGTCCCGGAACATGTAGCGTAGCCCTGGAGGGGCGATCGACGGAACAGCGGCAAGTACCACGAAGTCGCCGCTGTCGGACGCATAGGCCCCGGGCGTGCAGGCGGAGGAGACGACGGCCGGCGACAGGGCGAGAGCAGCAGCCAGGGACGCAAATGAAAATAGGCTCATCCAATGATCCTGCGGAATTGTTGCTGGTCGTTGCCGACCGCCTGGGAGGAATGAGCCGGCAATCAAATGCTAATCAATTGCCCCGTGGCGCGCTAGGCTATGGGGCCCGGGCCCGCCGCAGTAAGCGTGCTGTTGGCCACAGCCGTGCGACAAGGGGTCGTCTCGTCCGGGGCTTTTCCATTGACCTAGGGTGCTTCAACTGCTGCTGTCCGCTAATCTTGCCAGCTTAATTGGAGCGACGGCGAACGGGAGCATCATATTGGCCGCACCTGCCTTACTGGTTCATTCAAAGCATGGCAGGGAGCGGCGGCCGAAACGGGCTCCCTGGCCAGTACGAAGCGCGCTGAGGGAAGCCACGGGCGGAATTCATGAGCGCCTGCACCGGGCCGAACCGTTCGGCGCGCTCGCACGGGGCGAGCTGGGGCGAGCTGCTTATGTTGAGCTGCTTTCCACCTTCTCCATCTTCCACGCGACGGTCAGCGCCTCCCTCGGCCTGGACGAGGACAGGCGAACCAGGCTTGCCCGCGACCTCGAATATCTTGGTGGACAGGAGCAGCCGCCCATCGCATGGCTACCGCCCGCCAGCACCGCTGGGCGTCTCGGGAGCGCCTATGTCGTGGAAGGATCTTCGCTTGGCGGGAAGATTATCTACCGGCAACTCGACTATCTCTTCGGCGCCATGCCCGACGGCCGCCGCTTTTTCCAGGGCACGCCTTCCGACACGGAACGATGGCGCAGCCTGTGCCAGAGGATCGAGGCGGTAGGGCGGGGCGATGAGGCACGAGAGGAGATGATCGCCGGCGCGTCGAGCACCTTCGCGCTGTTCGAGAGACTCATCGAACCGGTGAAGCCATGACAGGGGCGCTGGACCTCAGCTCGTGCGAGCGCGAACCGATCCATATTCCCGGGGCGATCCAGTCGCACGGCCTGCTCCTGGCGCTCGATAACGAGATGGTCATTCACCGCGCCGCGGGCGACTTTCCCAAATTGCTCGGCCTGGACGGGGATCCGCTGGGACGGCCGGTCGATGATCTTTTTGAGCTTCCCGGGGAGGCTTTCCAATCTGCCGGCGACCAGGCCGAATATGTCCGGACGATCGACGCGCCCGGCGGCGAACTGGACCTGTTCGTCCATCGATCGCGAGACGAGCTGGTAATCGAGCTGGAGCCAGCGCCGGCGAGACGCCGGTCCGGCGCCGAAGTATTAAGCGGATTGCTTCCGATCGTCTCGAAGATCGCTTCCGCGCCAGGCGTATTGGAAGCGTCGGTGGCCGCCGCCGAAGGGGTCCGTGACCTCACCGGCTATGACCGCGTCATGATCTACCGGTTCCTCGACGACGACAGCGGCCAGGTCATCGCCGAGGCCCGCACCGGCGAGATCGACGCGCTGCTTAACCATCGCTACCCGGCAAGCGACATCCCGAGACAGGCCCGCACCCTCTACCTTCGCAACCCGACCCGCGTGATCCATGATGTCAACTATTCGCCGGCTGCGATCATCGGCGGCGACGGGCCGCTCGACCTCAGCGGCGCGGTACTGAGAAGCGTATCGCCGGTACACATCCAGTATCTGAAGAACATGGAAGTGGGCGCCTCGGCGTCCTTCTCGCTTGTACGCGGAGACCGGCTCTGGGGATTGATTGCGTGCCACCATCGGTCTGCCCGTCCAATCCCCCACGAGGAACGGGAAATGTGCCGCCGGGTCGCCATCGCGCTCGACCAGGCGGCCAGTCGCCTCGAGGAGGATAATTCCCAGCGGGAGGTGCTTCGGCTGACGAGGCGCCGCGAAGAATTGATGCCGCTCATCGCCGCCGCAGACAGCGTGGGCGAGGGGCTGCGCGCCCATGCGGAGCAGGTTCGAAGCCTCGTGTCGGGCGACGGCGTCGCCATCCTCCTGGAGGGCGACATCATCGCCGCCGGCAAGGTTCCCCCTGAAGCGGAGATCAGGGCCCTTGGCAAATGGTTGCTCGAGGGAAACCGCGACCAGCTGGCAACCGACGCGCTGCCACAAATTTATGCGCCAGCCGCGGCCTTTGCCGCGATGGCAAGCGGGCTAATCAGCTGCATCGTGTCCCGAAATCCCATGGTTGCCGTGCTTTGGTTCCGGGGCGAGGAAGTGGAGACGGTCAACTGGGCAGGCAACCCGCACAAGCCCGCGGAAGCCGGCGGCAGTTTCGGTCAGCTGAACCCGCGCAGGTCCTTCGAGACATGGGCAGAAACGGTGCGCGGCCGGTCGCGCCCATGGCGCGAAAATGAGCAGGAGGCGGTTCGGCGCATCT
>CAZQLI010000018.1:0-15481 GCA_964594145.1 uncultured Sphingomonas sp.
CCACCACCAGCCGCCCCTGATCGAGGACAGGCGGCTGCTGATGGGGGCGAAATAGGATCGACGAGTGCAATAAAAGCCCGATTGCCGATCGGATTGAGCCACCGTGACGGCTCATTCACACAAGTGCCAACGATAACGAGGCGCTCGCTCTTGCTGCGTAACTGAGGTCCTAACGGACTGACGTTACAAGGCTAAAGCGCGGTTGGACCCCACCGGGCAACAGAAGGGGATTCCAGCGGCACGGGAGGCGCCGGGCAACAGAAGCCTCCCACCTCTCCCTACTTATGCATCCGACAGCTTGCCGCCGGCCCGGGCAAGTTGCAGTCTGCCCGCCTTCTTAAATGGGGGGAGTCGCAACCATGTTCATCAGGCGCCTGCTGATCGGCGTAAGCCTCTTAGCTTCCTCGGCAGCGCTTGGCGCGGCTCCCGTCCCAAAGGAGCAGCTGCTGACGCCGCCGGCCGACGCCGAGCATTTCGTGGTCGTTTCCGAGGCAGGCAAACATGGCGACGAATGGCGCTGGAAACTTCCCGACGGCAGCATGGCCTTTCGGGAGTCCATCCTCCTGCGCGGCCTCGTTTTCGAGCAGGACGAGGTCGTCCAGTTCGGTCCCGACGGCACTCCGACGAAAATCACCATTCGCGGCGTGACCCCGTCGGGGGATGCCGCCGAGACGTTCGCGATCGACAAGGCGATGGCCCACTGGTCGAGCCCGGTAGACAAGGGCGAAAGCCACTATGACGCGGGCTCCCTCTATTATCCGTTCGGCGGCACGTTCCTTGCGAATGGCGCGCTGGTTGGGCCCCTGGTCAAGGCCGGCGCCAACGGGGTGAAGCTTCTACCATCGGGCCGCGGATGGCTCGAGCCGTCGCGAACGCTAAAGGTCAACGGGCCCGACGGCGAGAAGACCGTCAGGCTTCATTTCCTCAAAGGCGTGAGCCAGACCCCGATTACGGTCTGGCTGGATGAACAGAACAGGCTGTTCGGTTTCCACTTCGGGCTGGGCATGCTTCCGGCCGGCTATGAGGGCAATCTCAAGTCGCTGATCGCCGCCCAGGACGAGGCAATCGCCGAGCTTGCACCCGCGATCGCCGGGAAACTACTGACGGCCGAGGCCCGAAGGCCCATCCTGTTTCGCGGCGTGAAGCTCTATGATGCGGCCGGCAGGCGCTTCTTGGAAAACCAGAACGTCGTGGTCGCCGATGGCAAGATCTCGATGGTCGGCGAGATGCTGCCAAAGCTGCCCGATGGCGCAAGGGTCATCGACGGCCGCGGGAAAACGCTGGTCCCTGGCCTGTGGGACAGCCACATGCATATCGGCGATGATTTTGGCGCCCTGGGCGAGGTGGCGATCGGGGTAACCTCGATCCGCAATCCTGGCGGGACCATCGAGCTCGCCCAGAGCCAGGCAAGGCGACGCGCCGAGGGAAAGCTCGTCGCGCCTGAGGGCTTCACCTCGCCGATCATTGACCAGAAGGGACCGCTGATCGCGCAGGGCAGCATCCCCGTTTCAAGCCTCGAGGAAACGCTGAAGGCGGTGCGGGAGATCAAGGATGCCGGCATGTCGGGCGTCAAGTTCTACACCTCGATGGACCCAGCCTGGATCCCGCCTGCCGCAAAGCTTGCCCATGAGCTGGGATTGCATGTCCATGGGCATATTCCCGCCGGGATGCGCACGCTCGATGCCGTCAACGCCGGCTATGACGAGATTACCCACATCTATTTTGCAACGATGCAGGCAATGCCGCCAGAGGTGGTGGCCAAGGCCAACACGACCATGCGCCTCCTTGGTCCCGGCAAATATTTCAAGGACGTCGATTTTTCGGCCGCACCCACCAGTTCGGTGATCAGGACCCTCGCGGAAAAGCAGGTCGTGGTCGACCCGACGCTGGTCGTGGTGGAGTCCGTCCTGACCCAGGAGGCCGGGAGCGTCTCGCCGTCCTACACGGCCTTTGTCGGCACGCTCCCGCCAGCAATGGAACGCGGGTTCAAGGCCGGCGGGCTGCCGCTACTGGACGGGATGACCCGCGAGGATGCCAAGGCAAGCTTTCGCAAGATGGTGGAATATGTCGGCGCATTGCACCGTGCGGGCGTCCCGATCGTTGCCGGGACCGACGGCTATGGCCTGGAGCTGGTGCGCGAGCTGGAACTCTATGTTGAAGGCGGGATGACTCCTGCCGAGGCACTTGCAAGCGCCACCATCGTCGCTGCTCGAAATGTCGGCGCCGATGCGCGCACAGGGTCGATCGAGCCGGGCAAGGAGGCCGATCTCCTGCTGGTCGACGGCGATCCCGAGAAGAATATCGGCGACCTGCGCCACGTCGAATGGGTGGTGCTCGACGGAGCGCTCCTGAACGGGGACGTTCTTCGAAAGGAGGCCGGGATAAACGGCCGGCCGAAATAGGGGGAAGCACAATGAAATCCTGGCTGAAGCTTGCCGCCGCGGCGGCACTGCCGTTGCTGCTTTCGTCATGCCTCTGGGGGCCAGGGAAGTTCAGCTCGAGCCTCGAGCTCAGCCGGGCCGGGACCTTTCGGCTGGCTTACCAGGGCGAGATAATGCTCCAGCTGCCCGACCGTGCCGCCGAGCCGCTGCCCTGGAGCGATGACATGGCGCGCTGCTTTGTCGACGGAGAGCCGGAGCGGCTGGAAAAGACCATCGCGATCGATAGCGACCTGGATTCCGGGGACGCGGACGGGGCGAGGCGGTCCCGAGCCTGCACGGCAGCGGAACTGGCGAGGCTGAAAGCCGACCATGAACGCGAAACGAGGGAAACCGCGGAGCGGGAGAGGGCCGACAATGAGAAGATGGCGGCCATGCTCGGGCTGCCCGGCACCGATGACGAGTCCAACCGTCGCTTCGCTCAGAACCTGATGAAACAAAAGGGGTGGAAATCGGTGACCTACAAGGGCCGGGGGCTGTTCGAGGTCGATTATCGCTTCGAGGGGTCGCTCGCCCAGGACTTTGCCTTTCCGCTCATGCCCGACAGTGACCTCCTCATCCCCTTCATTACGATCCGGCCGCGGGCCGACGGGACGGTGAAGGTCAGCGCCCCGGCGCTGGTCGGCGGAGCGGGCACGTTCGCGGCCCGGGCCAAGGCCCTTGGCCTTCCTGACAAGGGCAATGACGGGCCGGCGTCGCGCGCCGAGGGGCGATTTACCGTCACGACGGACGGCGAACTTCTCGCCAACAACAGCGAGGATGGCCCGGTCGCGTCGCCGGCCGGAAAGCAGCTCCACTGGGACGTTGGGCCGACGTCCCGCAAGGTCCCCGAGCTATTGGTAAGGCTCTAGTGTGCCTGGCGCTTCCTGAGCTCGTCCCGGATCTCGGTCAAAAGCTCGACCTCGCTTGGCCCCGCCGGTGCCTCGTCCGCCTTCCTCATGACCTTGGTCGCCATTCGAACGAGCAGGAAGATGATGAAGGCAAGGATCAGGAAGTTGATCAGGACAGTCAGGAACTGGCCCCAGCCGAGGACCGCGACCCCGGCCTCCTTGAGGTCGGCGTAGCTCGCCGGGTTGCCGGCGAAATTCTCGGGTACAGAGCCGAGCACCAGG
Source organism: uncultured Sphingomonas sp. (assembly GCA_964594145.1). GTDB lineage: Bacteria > Pseudomonadota > Alphaproteobacteria > Sphingomonadales > Sphingomonadaceae > Sphingomicrobium. The sequence goes on from CAZQLI010000018.1 coordinate 3,551, forward strand.
AAATAGCTGCTGAAATCCAGCCCGCCGAAGATGGCGCCGACAATCGGCATGATGATGTCGGCGGTGAGACTGGTGGTGATGGTTGCAAATGCACCGCCGATGATGACCAGGGCGCCGATGATTACGGCGACGGCGAGATCGAGAACATTGCCCTTGGCGATGAAGGCCTTGAATTCGGAAAGCATTGGCATTTCCCCGCTGTTCTTGACGCCAGCTTGAACACTGTCTCGTTTCGGAAGCGATTGAAAGGGGCAAGTGCGTGTCCTACTTACGTAAGCCACTACGGGCCGCTAAGGGGATTTGATGATGAGCCTGCTTCGCCGTTTCGGACTATTCGTGCCGCTTGCCGCCATCAGCCTTGCCGGCTGCGGGCTCAATTCGGTTCCCACCGCAGAGGAACAGGTCAACGCCGAGTTCGGCAACCTCCAGGCCGAATATCAGCGCCGCAACGACCTCATCGGAAACCTGGTTGAAACGGTGAAGGCGGCCGCCGGGAGCGAGGAGCAGATCCTTACCCAGGTGACCGAGGCTCGCAGCCGGGCGACGTCGGTCAACCTGACGCCCGAGCAGCTCGACGACCCGCAGGCGGTGCGCGCCTATAATGACGCGCAGGCCGGCCTGTCGAACGCACGAAGCCTGCTCGGCACGGTGATCCTCGAACGCTATCCGCAGCTTCAGAGCCAGCAGCGTTTCGCTGACCTCATGGTCGCGCTCGAGGGAACCGAGAACCGCATCCGCACGCAGCGCCGCGACTATAACGAGGCCGTCCGCCAGTATAACACTACCATCCGCACCTTCCCTGACGCAGTCGGCGCCAAGATTTTCTACGGTGCCAAGCCCAAGGTGCCCTTCGAGGCCGCCGCCGGGTCGCAGGAAGCGCCCGACGTCAACTTCAACACCGCGGGATAAAATGATCCGATTCCTTGCCGGCCTGTGGCTGGCGGCACTGCTGGTCGCCATGCCTGCCCATGCCCAGCAATTCCCGGAGCTGACCGGGCGGGTCGTTGATGGCGCCGACCTGCTGACGCCCGCGCAGGAAGCGGAGCTGAGCGCCAGGTCGGAAGGCCTGGAGCAGAGGACCGGGCGCCAGTTCGTCATCGCCACGGTCAACGACCTCGGCGGCCAGGAAATTGCCGATTACAGCTACCAGCTGGGGCGCCACTGGAAGATTGGCGACGAGCAGCGCGATGACGGCATCGTCATGGTGGTCGCTCCCAGCGAGCGGAAGGTATGGATTGCAACGGGTTATGGCGCGGAAGGCTTTCTGCCGGATATCCTGATCGGCAGGATCGTTCGTGATTCCATCCTGCCCCGCTTCAGGGCCGGGGACATGGCCGGCGGCATTGCCGCCGGAGCCGATGCCATCATCGCCCAGTCCGAGCTCCCGCCGGAGGAGGCGCAGCAGCGCGTTGACCAGGTCCGCGCAGAGCAGGCGAAGCGGAGCGAGTCGGTCAACCCGCTTCCGGTCATCTTCATCGTCGTCATGTTCTTCGTCATCATCGGGTCCATCGCCCGGGCCGCCGGTGGGCGGCGCTACCACGGCAAGGGCCGCAAGCGTCGTGGCCTCGACAGCGGTGATATCGCGGTCATGCTCTGGGGACTCGATGCACTGACCCGGTCGTCCGGACGTCGCGGAGGCTGGGGTGGCGGCGGCTGGGGCGGCGGCGGATGGGGCGGCGGCGGCGGAGGGTTCGGTGGCTTTTCCGGCGGGGGCGGCTCCTTTGGCGGCGGCGGCGCAGGGGGAAGCTGGTGATGCTGCGAATGAGCGCCGATGACCATGCGCGGGTCAGCGCTGCGATTTCCGAGGCGGAGAAGCTGAGCGACGGCGAGATCATCGCCATTTCGGCGGACCAGTCCGATGCCTATCATGATGTCGGGCTTCACTGGGCCGTCCTCGCACTGGTCGCCTTGCTGTGTTTTTTCGCGGCGCTGCCGCAAAAGCTGGTCGGGCTTTACGAGCTGGCGCAGGGCTGGACCGCGGAGCCGTCGCTTCGCGAGCTGCTGACGATATTGCTGCTCGTCGCCCTGTTCACCTTCCTCGTCGTGCTGTTTCTCCTCAAGTGGCGGCCGTTGCGGATGCTCCTGACCCCGGGCGCGACCAAGACCCGGCGGGTGAGGCGGCGGGCGATCATGTTGTTCAGGACGGGAGCGGAGCGTCGGACCATCGGCCGGACCGGTATCCTCATCTACCTCTCGATGGCCGAGCACAGGGCGGAGATCGTTGGAGACGAGGCCATCACCGGCGTTACCACGCCGGAGACCTGGGGCGAGGCCATGGAGGCCTTGCTTTCAGAGGTGAAGCAGGGCCGTCCCGCCGACGGGATCGTCGCTGCCGTGGGGATCATCGGCGAGGTGCTGGCCGGCCATTTCCCGAAAAGCTCCGAAGACAGCAACGAAATACCTGACAAGCTGATCGAGCTGTGAGCCGCACCATCCCCTGGGAGGGCAAATATATCCGGATCGTTCGCGACGGCAGCTGGGAATATGTCCAGCGCGTCGGCGGCGTCCGGGCAGTCGTGATCCTCGCCGAGCATGACGGCAGGCTGGTGATCATCGAGCAGCCCCGCGTGCCGCTCGGCGGGCGCATGTCGGTCGAGCTTCCAGCCGGGCTCGTCGGTGACGAGGACCCCAACGCAACCGTCGAGGAAACGGCGGTCAAGGAGCTCGAGGAAGAAACCGGCTTTACCGCCGGGCGGATCGAGCTCCTGGGGGAATTTTTCAGTTCTCCGGGGATGGTTTCCGAAAGCTACACGCTGGTGAGGGCGCACGAGCTGGTGAAGACCGGTGACGGCGGTGGAAACGAGCATGAGCAGATCGAGGTGCACCTGGTTGCACGCGAAGACGTCGCTTCCTTCATCGCTGGCAAAAGGGCCGAGGGGGCGGCTATAGACACGAAGCTGTTGCTGCTACTCGCCGACCAGATCCTCGGCTGAGGCATTTCATCGAGCGGACCCACCGCTCGTCGAAATTGTTGCCAGCCATTCAGGGTCAAACCGATAGAGGCACAGCAGAATTTTCCTAATCCGGGAGGGGTTTTACGTTGAATAACATGCTGCTTTGCGGTGCCGCCGCGATCGCCATCTGTGCAACCGGTCCGGCGATTGCAGCGCAGGAGGGCGCTGCCGGCGCCGCTGCGACAACGGCGGTCGTGCCTGACAATGTCCTGCTCAAGGACTGGACCGGTCCCTATGACGGGGTTCCGCCGTGGGACAAGGTCGAGGTCGGGCAGTTCCCCGAGGCGCTGCAGTTCGGCATCGACGAGATGCTTGGCGAAATCGACGCGATTGCCGCGAACCCCGAGAGACCGAGCTTTGAGAACACCATCGTCGCGATGGAAAAGGCCGGCGAGCGGCTCGGCAATGTCCAGGCCATCCTCGGGGTTTACTCGAGCAACCTTGCAACCCCCGAGGTCCAGGCCCTCAACAAGGAATGGTCTCCGAAGCTGTCGGCGGCCTATGACAAGATCAACCTCAACGCCAGGCTGTTCGACCGGATCGAGGACCTTTACTCGCGCCGCGACCAGCTTGGCCTCGACGCCAAGCAGCTGCGGCTCCTTACCCGGACCTACGAGGGCTTCGTCCGGCGCGGTGCCAAGCTCGACGAGGCCCAGAAGGTCCAGCTGTCGCAATATAACCAGCAGCTCGCCGCGGCATTTTCCGATTTCAACGCCAAGCTCCTTGCTGACGAGTCGACTTATACGACTGCGACCGAAGCCGAGCTCGCGGGAGTTCCCGCGGACGTGAAGGAAGCCGCCGCTGCCGCCGCGAGGGCCGCCAATCTTCCCGAGGGATCCTATGCGATCGCCAACACCCGCTCGGCCGTCGAGCCGGTGCTGAGCTTCGGCACCAACCGCGCGCTTCGCGAAAAGGTGTGGCGGGCATTCGTCCAGCGCGGCGACAACGGCGATGCCAATGATACCAACGCGCTGATCGCGAAGGTGGTGAAGCTGAGGGCCGACCGTGCTCACCTGCTCGGCTTCGAAACCCATGCCGACTGGCGCATGCAGGACACGATGGCCAAGTCGCCGGCCAAGGCGATGGACCTGATGATGCGGGTGTGGAAGCCCGCGGTGGCGCGTGTCCATCAGGAAGTTGCGGACATGAAGCCCTTCGCTGCAAGCGACGGGGTCACCACCATCGAGCCGTGGGACTATCGCTTCTACCAGGAGAAGGTGCGCAAGGCGAAATATGATCTCAGCCAGGACGAGATCAAACCCTATTTCGAGCTCAACAACCTGGTCAAAGGCATGTTCTGGTCGGCCGAGCAGCTCTACGACCTCAAGTTCACCGAGAACACGGGCAAGGTCCCGGTATTCCACCCGGACGTCCGCACATTCGAGGTCACCGACGCCAAGACCGGCAAGGTGACCGGCCTGTTCTACCTCGACACCTATGCTCGCAAGGGCAAGCGCTCGGGTGCCTGGGCGACGACATACCGGAGCCGGGCCGGCCTGCTTGGCGACAACATCGTCCTCGGCTCGAACAACAATAATTTCACCAAGCCGGCGGCGGGCCAGCCAGTCCTCATCAGTCTCAATGATGCCGAGACGCTCTGGCACGAGTTTGGCCACGCCATTCACTATTATCTGAGCAACGTGCATTACCCGTCGCTGGGCGGAAGCCCGCGCGACTTCGTGGAGTATCCGAGCCAGGTGAACGAGAATTGGCTGATGACCCGGCCGGTGCTCGACAGGTTCGCACGGCACTACAAGACCGGTGCTCCGATGCCCGAGGAGCTGGTGAAGAAGATCGAGGCCTCGGAGACCTTCAACCAGGGTTTCGCGACGGTCGAATATCTGTCCTCGGCGCTGGTCGACATGATGCTCCACACCAAGCCGGACGGAGTGGTCGATCCCGACAAGTTCGAGCGCGAGGCGCTTGCCAAGCTCGGGATGCCGAAGGAAATGGTGATGCGCCACCGGTTGCCGCAGTTCGGCCACCTCTTCTCGTCGGACGCCTATTCGGCCGGCTATTACAGCTACCTATGGTCCGAGACGATGGATTCCGACACTTGGGAAGCCTTCAAGGAGGCCGGCAATCCCTATGACCGCAAGACCGCGGATGCCTTCCGTACCTATCTCCTGTCGACCGGCAACGAGACGGACCGTGCGGAAGCCTATCGCCAGTTCCGCGGACGCGATCCCGAGGTCGAGGCGCTCCTGAAGCGCCGCGGCTTCCCGACCAATTAGCCAGTATCGCCGGCAGGGGCAGCGGCGCGGTTCATCGCGTCGAGCTTCTGCCGGAGGCTGACCGTGAAGCTGTGTTCAAGCGCGTGCCGCGCGTAGGGATTTGCCGCAAGATAGGCGTTGAGCGACTTACCCTGCGCGCACCACAGGCGCGAATGCTGGGTGAGGGTGACCGTCGCAATCGCCGCGGCCTCGCCGAGAACCGTGGCTTCGCCGATCAGCTGGCCGGGGCCGATATTGCCGACCGGGTTCCCGCGCGCATGGACCTTGCCGCCGCCCGAGGCGAGATAGAATAGCTGTGCCGCCGGCTCTCCCTCGCGGATGAGCACGTCCCCGGGCCGGCCCTCGATCCACACGCCCTGGTCCATCAGCCTCCGGGCCTGGGCCCGGCCAAGCCCCTTGAGCGGGCCATTCAGCATGGCGTCCTCGTCGGCGGTGAAGCGCGCCGCCCGGTCGGCCCCGATGATGCTGACCGCCTGTACCCCGGCGACGATGAGGATCAGGAAGGGAAGGACCGCGCCCAGCATCCCGTAGGTGCCGATGGCGAGGACCAGGCCAAGCAGGCCGGCGAGGCCGAGCAGCAGGTGGGTGGCAAGGCGCGGGCGCGCCAGCAATGCCCCGAGGATCGACGCAAAGATCCCGATGTAAAGGCCGAGTTCGACCGTCATGCGAGGTTTATCCTCCCGAGCGCGCGCTGAACGTGTCGATGAGGACGTCGAGCTGGGCCTGGCAGTCGGCGCGGATCAGGCTCTGCGCCATGCCCTCGAGGCCGGCGGGGACCGGGGAGAGCTGCTGGAGGGTCAGCGTCGCGGGCTCGCCAAGTCCACCGACCTTGACCTTCGTCCCGGACTTGACCTCCAGCTGGGAAGGCCAGGACGCTTCAAACTGCTGCGCTTCGAAACGAACCGTCGCGCTGTTGCCGCTGGAATCGGTCAGCAGCACTTCGGCAGGAGCGCTTGCATCGGGGCGGTATAAGGTAAGCTCGCCCGGATTGGCGATGCAGACATTGCCTGACCGGCCAAGATCAGCCTGCCAGACGCTGCGGGTCCCGGCACCCCGGACTGCTCCGAGCCTTGCACGGCGCGTGCTGCTCGAGGCGGTTCTCGTAGCCGAGACCGGGGCAGCGCCGGCAGCGGCGCCAAAGCTGCCGGGCCCGGTGAGCGTCCGCGTGCCGCGGGAATCGAGGAGGATAACCGTGTCGGTCGCCTTGAGCTTCAGGACATGGTTGTCCGGCAGGGCCTTGCCCGCCGGATATGCCGAGGCGGAGGGTCCTGACGAGCGGACAACGAGGACGGCGGCATCCAGGGCCGAGGGGGTGAAGAAAGCGGCGGTCGCCGCGAGGAGCAACAGGCGGGCCATATCATTTCTCCTTGAGCTGGACCGCGCCTCCCGGTCCTGCCTCCCGAAGCCGGCAGGCAAAGGCCGCAAGCGCCGCGTCCTTGCGGCAGGTTAAGCAAATTTGTTCGATTGCGTCGAGGGCGGAACGATCTCCGCCGTCGAAGGCAAGCCACAGCCGGGTGAGATCGTGCCGGAGCGAGGCATCGAAGTCCGGGGCAGGTTCCCACACGACAACCGGTGCGCCGCGTCCCGAAAGGATGATCCGGCCCATCGGCCGGAACACGTCAAGCGAGCTTTGCGCGCGGGCCTCGTCGCTGACCAGCGCCGCCGTCTTGAGATATTTATTGGCCCCCTCGAGCCTGGAGGCGCAATTCATGCCATCGCCTAGCGCGGTGTAGCTGAGCCGGCCCTCGCCGCCGAAATTGCCGACCACCGCGTCGCCGAAGTGTAGCCCGATCCGGGTCCTCCCGAGATGGACGCCCGAGGCGGCCTGTTCCCCGGAGAATTGCCGGGTGAATTTCATCAGGCCCAGCAGGGAGCTGACGGCCCTGTCGGCATCGTCGGGCCGGGCGATCGGCGCACCCCAGAAGGCCACCACGGCATCGCCGACGAACTTGTCGATAGTGCCGCCATGGGACAGCACGACGTCACACATGCCGTCGAGATAGGCATTGAGGATCGATGCAACCCGGTCGGGCGGAAGCTCGAGGCTCAGCTCGGTAAATCCCTCGATGTCGCTGAACATGGTGAAGAGGGCGCGCTTCTCGCCCGTCAGCGAGAGCTTGGCGGGATCGCGCAGGATCTGTGCGGCAATGTCGCGCGGCAGATATTTCCCGAGGGCCGACTGGGCGTAGCGCCGCTGCTCCGAGCCCGCGGCACGGACCGCGGCCCCGGTTGCGGCATAGGCAAGCGCCCATCCGCCGAGCCAGCCGAAGGCCGGAAGGCCATAGGTGTCGAGCCCGGTCCACTCGAACAGCATCGGCGCGCCGGCAAAGAAGATCGCCTGGCCGAGCACGACGAGGGAAAGCACCCAGGGGCGCACGTCGAGCATCGCCGTGAAGGCGCCGCAAAGGACGACGAGGATCGCGAGGATCCACATCGAGGTCGGGCTGGCGCTGCCTGGCAGGCGCAGGTCGAGCAGCTGTGCCGCCATCGAGGCATGGACCTCGAGGCCGCTCATCGTCCCGCCATCGAGGCGGGTCGAGGGAATCTCGAAACGGTCGATGTTCGGAAAGTCGCCGCCGATCATGACGATCCGGCCACGAACCTGGTCGGCGACCAGCTCCGGCACCTCGGGCAGGGCCAGCAGGTCAATCGGGATCGAGGCGAACACGTCCTGCTGTGTCGAGGGCAGTCGGAAGTCGACGCTGCCGACGTAGGAAAAATCCGTTCGCGCACCGCTCAGCGCGATCGGCATCAGCGGCGGCAGGCTCGGCGGCAGCGAGGGCCAGTGGCGAAGCACTTCGTCGCCATCGACCTCGAAACGGACCGACGCCGGCCGGACCCGGCTACCGGAAAGCCCGGCGAACAGGCGGTCCATATATTCGAGTTGCCATTGCTCTATTTCCGGTCCCGCAGTCTCGCGCGTCGCATAGGCAAGCCAGACTGGCGTCTTCATCGCTTTCAGCGTGGAGACAAGCTGGGCATCTTCCTGCTGCGGCTGGTCAATCAATATGTCGACGCCGATCGCCTTTGCTCCGAGCCGGTCGATGTTGGCCAGGGCCCGCGACAAGGTTGCCCGGTCGAGCGGCGAGCGCTTCTCGGTGGCCCGCAGCGTGTCCTGCGTATAGGGGACGAGCAGGAAGCGCTTGTCCTGGCCGACCCGGTTACGGCGCTCGCTGATCGTCTGGCGGAGGTCGAACAAGGCCCGCTCGGCATCGGTCGCAATCGGGATGGTCCGGCCAATGCCCGGCAGGTCGACCGGCGCTTCCCAGCTGTAGCGCGCGAACAATATCGCCCATGCGATGAACAGCGCGGTGACGATGAGGCGGGTCGGCGGGACCTGTTTCAGGTCGCGCAGGACCCCTTCGAACGTCGGGCGTTCGTCGCCATCGAGCGGGCTGGCGTCCCTCGCCCAGCGACGTGGCTGGTCCATGCTCAGTTCCGGTTTCCCGGCGCAGACCTTTGCATTGCCCTGCCCCCGTCCGAATATGGCGAGGCGAATCACTCGCCCGCGTTAAACTCCAGATAAATTCATTTGGGCTGCAGCGCGAGTGCTAGGCCCGGGCAACACCGAGCTGTGCAAGCGCCAGCTCCGCAAGCGGCTCGGCCAGCGCCGCGGTTTGCTCGGCATGGCGCGACGAGGCGCTTCCCCTGGCCAGCCGGCCGCGGATCCCGTGGCAGATTGCCGCCAGGCGAAAAATCACGAAGACGAGCAGATAGTCGAGGTTTGGAATGCCGTTCCGACCGGTGCGCTCGCAATAGGCGGCGACATAATCTTCCTCGCGTGGGATGCCGAGCTCGGCGAGATCGAGCCCGGCGAGGCCGGTGAACATGCCGGCCGGCATACGGTACATCATCAGGTGATAGACAAAGTCCGCTGCCGGGTCGCCGAGGGTCGACAGCTCCCAGTCGAGGACCGCGCGAACGCTGGGCTCGCCGGGTGCAAAGATCATGTTGTCGCAGCGATAGTCGCCGTGGACGATGCTCGAGTGCCCGCTGTCGGGCGGCAGATTGTCCTTCAGCCAGGCGACGAGCCTGTCCATGGCCGCGACCCGGCCAGCTTCCACGTCCTTCTCATACTGGCGGGACCAGCGGCTCACCTGCCGTTCGACGAACCCTCCGGCCCGGCCATAATCCTCGAGCCCGAGCTCCACCGGATCGAACGAGTGCAGCCGGGCGATGGTCGCGTTCATCGCGTCGAAATGGGCGGCGCGGCTCCCCGGCTCGAGACCCGGGAAATGGGCCTCCCAGACGATGCGGCCCTCGACCATGTCCATCACGAAAAACGGCGTACCGATGACGTGCTCGTCCTCGCACAGCCCGTGCACCAGGGGGACCGGAAACCCGGCGGCACCAAGCGCCCCCATGACCCGGGCCTCGCGCTCGATCGCGTGCGCTCCCGGGAGCAGCTTTCCGGGCGGCTTTCGGCGAAGGACGAAGGAGCGGCCGGACGGTGTGTCGAGGCGATAGGTGGGATTGGACTGGCCGCCCTTGAACTGGCTGACGGTCACCGGCCCGGCAAAGCCCTCGACTTTTCCAGCCATCCATCGTTCGAGCGCGGCGACGTCGAACCGGAGCTGCTCGCTTACTTCCCTCGTACCGCTGTTGGCCTGCGTTCGATCCATGCTTCAACTGTGTAAGCCGGCTTGCGCTGGCGTCAAAGCCGGGCTTAGGGGCGAAAGCCATGGACCATATAGCCGGTTTTGACCTCCAGGAATTCCTCGACCATGTCCTCTCGGAGGACCTCGGGGCGGGCGGGGACGTGACCTCGAACGCGACGATCGCGCCAGATGCCCGCTTTGCCGCCGAGATGAACTGCCGCGAGCCGATCGTCGTCGCCGGGATCGACATCGCGATCGCCTTTTTCCGGGCGCTCGACCCCGAGGTCGCGATCGAGAAGCTGGTGGGAGATGGCGAGCGGGCCGAAAGCGGGTCCGTGCTGATGCGGCTCGAGGGCAAGGCAAGGGCGATGCTGACCGCCGAGCGTTCGGCGCTGAACACGCTCCAGCATTTGTCCGGTATCGCGACCATGACCCGCCGCTACGTGGATGCAATCGAGGGCACCGGCGCAATCCTGCTCGACACGAGAAAGACCATTCCTGGCCTCCGGGCAATCGAGAAATATGCAGCGCGGATGGGCGGCGCCGAGAACCATCGCATGCGCCTCGACGACGGCCTTCTCATCAAGGATAACCACGTTGGAGTCTGCGGCGGCGTCACGCAGGCGGTCAAGGCGGCGAGAAGCTTTGGATCAGGACTGCCGATCCAGGTCGAGGTTGACCGGCTCGAGCAGATCGAGCCGGCCCTCGCGGCTGGCGCGGACCGCCTGCTGCTCGACAACATGCCTCCCGAGACCTTGCGCGAGGCGGTCGCAATGGTAGCCGGCCGGGTGCCGCTCGAAGCATCGGGGGGAGTGAGGCTGGAGACCATCCGCCCGATCGCCGAGACCGGCGTGAACTATATCTCGGTCGGCCGCATCACCCAGTCCGCACCAGCCGTCGACATCGGGCTCGACTATAGGCTTCGCTGATTGGCCGCGGCGCTGCCTGGATGGAGACCCGTGGCCCCGCCAGGGGGTTCGCCGGCATCACGCCAAGCGGGCGGAGCCACCTTCCCGGGCCATGCGTTATTTTAGAGCCAAACTGGGAAAGCGGTTCTATATGGGGCCTCTAGCAACGGTGGAGAGGTAATTGTTCAAGGGCTTGAAGCCTATCCTGTATGGCGGCCGCGAAGTCTGGCCCCTGGTGGAAGGCGGTAAGGGCGTTTCGGCGACGAACCACGCGAGTTCCGGTGCGTGGGCAGCAGCCGGCGGCATTGGCACGGTGTCCGCGGTCAACGCGGACAGCTATGATCCGGACGGCCGCATCATCCCGCAGGTCTACAAGGCGCTGACCCGGCGGGAACGCCACGAGGAACTGATCGCCTATGCTGTCGACGGCGCGGTCGCCCAGGTAAAGCGGGCCTACGAGATCGGCAGCGGCAAGGGCGCGATCAACATCAACGTCCTTTGGGAAATGGGCGGTGCCCAGCGGGTGCTCCATGGCGTGCTGGAACGGACCAAGGGCCTGGTCGCCGGCGTCACCTGCGGTGCCGGCATGCCTTACAAGCTCAGCGAGATTGCCGCCCAATATGGAGTCAGCTACCTGCCCATCGTCAGTTCGGGCAGGGCCTTCAGGGCGCTGTGGAAGCGTGCCTATTCGAAGGTCGCCGACCTGCTCGGCGCGGTGGTCTACGAGGATCCCTGGCTAGCGGGCGGCCACAACGGCCTTTCCAATGCCGAGGACCCGCGGCAGCCGCAGGACCCCTATCCGCGCGTGAAGGAACTTCGCCAGGTGATGCGCGAAGGCGGCATTAGCGACGACGTTCCAATCGTCATGGCCGGCGGCGTATGGCGGCTCGACGAATGGAATGACTGGATCGATAACCCGGAGCTTGGCCAGATCGCCTTCCAGTTCGGGACCCGGCCTTTGCTCACGCAGGAAAGCCCGATCCCGCCGGCGTGGAAGGCTCGGCTGATGACGCTCGAAGAGGGCGATATCCTGCTGCATCGCTTCAGCCCGACCGGCTTTTATTCATCGGCCGTCCGCAATCCCTTCCTCCGCCATCTCGAGATGCGGAGCGACCGCCAGATTGCCTTCACCAAGGAGCCGATCGGCGACCATCATTTCGAGCTCGATGTCGGCATTGGCAACAAGAAGAATTTCTGGGTGACCAAGGGCGACCTCCAGCACGCGCGCGAATGGTAT
>CAZQLI010000019.1:0-11907 GCA_964594145.1 uncultured Sphingomonas sp.
GCTCCGGCGACCAGCCATAGACTTCGTCGGGAAGGTCGAAATTGTCCTTGAACGGCATCTCCAGCGTCATTGACACGGCGCCGAAGCGCTCGGCCAGCTGGGTGGTCGACATCGACATATTGGCTTCGCCCGGCTTGGCGATTTCATAGCCCTTGCGGGTCTGGAAATCGGGCGAGATGCGCTCGAGATTCTCGCTGAACAGCTGGAACAGGCTGGTCTGGCGCTCGGTGATCGAGGGGATGCCCTCGAACCCGGCGAGGAAGTTGGCCGGGATGGCCTCGTCGCCATGCACGTCCATCGCGAAATCCGGCGGACTCTGGTCCATCGCGTTGCGGACGAACAGCACCTCCGGGCTCCTGTCGGCAGATGGGGCATGCCATTCGCGGTTGAGATTTACCCCGACCGCGTTGGTCCGGAGATGGCCGCGCCGCGACCCGTCCGGGTTCATGTTGGGAACCACGTGGAAAGTGCATTCACGGCGGAGGACCCGAGCAATGGGATCATCGGGATCGGTGAGCTTTTCCAGCGCTCCTTCCATCCACCATTCCGCCATCGTTTCGCCGGGATGCTGGCGGGCGTAAAGCCAGACGGTGAGCGGGCCTTCGCCGAGGGTCAGGCAGTCGAGGTCCTGGCCGTCGATGCTCTTGCCCAGGCTTCGATATTCAACCCCCGGGAGTGCGGCAACGGTCGAGACGAGATCGTGGTGCCGCTCCATCGAGTAGGGCGCGAAATAGGCGATCCAGACGAGGTCGGTTTCGGGGATGAAGCGGATCGTAAGGACGCCGTCGGCGTAGCTGGTGCCCTGGATGCGGGTCCAGTCCTCGCGGTCGATCGAGACGCAGGCCTTATAATCGGGCCAGCCGTCGGGATAGGCCGAGTTGCCGCAATTGACGATCCGCAGGGTCACTTCACGCCCGCCGGCGCCGGCCAGCCGGAAGTGGAACCACTGGTGAAAGTCACTCATATGGTCCTTGACGATCTCGAGATCGATCGTGTCGCCCTCGCTGCCGACGACGCGGATATTGCCAGCGTCAAAGGCGCTCGAAATCGTGATGCTCATGAAAATTTCCTGACGTTTCGGCGATGATTTTCGTTCAACGGCGGCCATAAAGCGATGCGTGCCGCTGGGCAAACCCGGAAAAAAGCTATTCGACCAACGGCGGGGAAGGGCACTGGCGCCGGCCCGGTCGGTCGATTAGCCAAGTTGCATCTGAAAGATTGCCGCCTCCCGAGGGGATTTTCCAGCCATGCGTTTCCTAGCCGCCGCCCTGTTGATCCTTGCTGCTGCAGCGCCTGCGCAAATTCACGGCTCGAGCGAGCAGGAAATGGCGCGCCGGGTCCATGCCGACGTCGCGTTCCTCGCCTCGGATCATCTCGAGGGGCGCGACACCGGATCGCGTGGCCATGCGATCGCTGCCGACTATGTGGCTTCGCAGTTCCAGGCGATCGGCCTCGAGCCTGCAGGTGACAATGGAGGCTGGTTCCAGCAGGTCCCGTTTCGCCGTGCATCGCACGAGCGCCCGCCGGCGCTCTCCATCACCCTTGGCGGGCGCCAGCACGCGCTCGATGCGGTGAAGGACGCCTCGGTCCGGCCCAGCGTCACGGAAAAGTCCAGGAACCTCTCAGCGGGCTTCGTCTTCGTCGGCTACGGCATCAAGGACCGCCGCTACGGGATCGACGACTACCGGGGACTGGATCTCAGGGGCAAGATCGCCGTTGCGCTCGACGGGACCCCGTCCGGCCTTCCAAGCGACATCGCGGCCCATCTCAACCGGAGCAAGGATGGCTTTGCGGCCGAGGCCGGCGCTGTCGGCTTTGTCGAGATTCCCCGGAGCAGCGGGTCGCGCCGCAACTCGGTGGGACGCGCGGGTCGGCCGCTCATCGACTGGGTGGATTCTTCCGGGCGAACGGGTTCCCAGCCGGCCGGGCTGAGGCTCCAGCTTGCCATTTCTCCCGACTGGGCGGCCCGGCTGTTCGAGGGAGCGCAAAAGTCGCTGGAAGCGGTTCGGCGGGAAGCCAAGGCGAACAGCCGGGTCGGCCCCCGCGGCTTCGCATTGCATCCGGTCCTCTCGGTCAGCGCGGAGAGCAAGTGGGAGGATTTCAAGAGCCCCGAGGTCGTCGGCCTGATGAAGGGGTCCGACCCCGGGCTCGCCTCCGAACATGTCGTGCTGATGGCCCATCTCGACCATCTCGGGTCCCGGGCCGAAGTGAAGCCCGGCGAAGACGGCATTTACAACGGGGCGCTCGACAATGCCTCCGGCGTTGCGACCATGCTCGAGGCGGCCCGCCAGTTCGCTGCGCAGCCGGTGAGGCCGAAGCGCTCGGTACTGTTCATCGCCAATACCGGCGAGGAGCGGGGCCTGCTCGGCGCCGATTATTTCGCGACTCACCCGACCGTTCCAGCAAGCAGCATCGTCGGGCTGGTCGATCTCGATATGCCCTTGCTTCTCTACTCCTTCACCGACGTCATCGCCTTTGGCGCTGATCATTCGACGATGGGACAAGTGGTCGCGGAAGCCGGCCGCTCGATGGGGATCTCGGTCAGCCCCGACCCGATGCCGGAGGAAGCGATCTTCACCCGTTCCGACCATTACATGTTCGTGAGGAAGGGCATTCCGGCCGTGCTATTGATGACCGGTCACGCCAATGGCGGGAAGGACCATTGGGAAAATTATCTCGGCAAGATCTACCACACGCCCGGCGATGACCTCAGCCTTCCCATCGACTGGAATGCCGGGGCGCGCTACGCTCTTCTCAACTACAGGATCGCCCGGGCGATGGCCGACGCGCCGCGCCGGCCGATGTGGCTCGCGGGCGACTATTTCGGGGACCTGTTCGATCCCGGAGGAGCGCGGGCACCTTCAGCCGCGGTGCGCTGATCCTTGACTTGGGGGCGCGTTCCCCATAGGTGAGCCGCCGGTTTTCCAACCTCCTACAACCTATAAAACTAACGAAGGCAGGCGTTCCGGCCATGAAGATTCGCAATTCCCTGAAGTCGCTGAAGTCGCGTCACCGCGATTGCCGGGTGATTCGCCGCCGCGGCCGGACCTACGTCATCAACAAGACCAACCGCCGGTTCAAGGCGCGCCAGGGCTGACCTGGCAGGAGGTCTCGCCAAGAGGCCTTCGCCTGGCGTCCCATGAGACAAGTCGGGCCTCCGCCGCTGACGGCGGGGGCCTTTTCTCGTTGCAGGGGCGCCCCCACATTCCCCCTCGGGCACCGGAGTGGTTTCAGCAGGGGTTCAGATGGACTGCGCTACCCCCACTGCCAAGGAGTGAGTGAAATGACTCGCATGGTGAAGTTCATTCTTGGAGCAGGCGCGCTGGCGCTGACGGCGATTCCGGCGTCGGCCGGCTATGCCCAGACCACGTCCCAGGACCAGTCGACTCCCAAGAATTTCAACTGGGAAATCAAGGACGGCAAGCGGGTCCCGAAGGGCAAGCGGCAGGTCAATCCCGACGGCAGCTGGCGCGAGGAAATCCGCCAGGGCAAGTGCGTGATCATCAAGGAAAAGTCGGCGGCCGGCGCCTATAAGGAAAGCCGCAAGTGCGACTAGGCCTTCGGGCCGCTCCCTGGCGCCGGTTCAGCCGGCGCTGTTCGAAGTAGCGAGATTCTCGAGCCCGGTGCCGCCCTCGGTGCCGGGCTCGATCGTGCAGGCCGGAAGGCCGATTTTCTCATTATCAGCGCAAAGCCGGACCTGGACGCTGTCGTCGGCACCGATGAACAGCGACCACTGGCGATCGTCGCTGCAGGTCGCAGTCCACATGTCCATGTCACGAAAGCGGGTCACATAGCCGGTCGTCACGATCTGCGCGCAGCGAAGGCCCTGGTCGGTTATGGCCCGCTTCAGCGCAATCGCGCGATCGAGGTCATTGAGATCGAACAACCGCTGCTGGGCGTCGCTTCGCACCATGATGTCGTTCTGGAGCGGCGGCGCGGCTTCCTCGCCGCCCCCGCCGCACGAGGCGAGGATGGTTGCTCCCAATATCAGCGCAGCAGTACGGTTCATTGACGACTCCTCTCGCGGGCAACGCGTCGCGTCGTGATTATGCTCCCGAGCGGCGCGCCTGCAACATGGTGGCGACCGCCGCGGCGTCGGCGCCGTCGGCAATCGCAAGGAAGATCGTGTCATCGCCGGCGATGCTCCCGGCGACATGCTCGAGCCCTGCAGCGTCCAGCGCATTGGCGACGAGATTTGCCGAGCCGGGCGGGGTCTTCAGGACGAGAAGGTTGCCGGCCGTCACGATCGAATCGACCCATTCGGCGAGCAGCCGGTCAAGCTTGGCCGCGGCGTGGCCGGGCCCGACCTGGTCGGCAAGCACGTAGCGGATATTTCCGTCGCGCTTCAGCTTGACGGCCCCGAGTTCGACAAGGTCCCTGCTGACCGTCGCCTGGGTGGCGGTGAACCCCGCGTCGGCCAGCTTGGCGACGAGCTCCTCCTGGCTTCCCACCGGCTGCTCGCGCAGCCAGTCGGCGATGAGCCGCTGGCGCTGGGCCTTGGTCATTCGCCGTCCCCTGCGGTGACCATGGTGCCTATCCCCTGGTCGGTGAACAGCTCGACGAGGATCGCATGTTCAACCCGGCCGTCGATCATGTGCGCGCTGCCAACGCCTCCCTCGACGGCGTCGGCACAGGCAAGGAGCTTGGGGATCATCCCGCCGCTGACCCCCGCTTCGTCGATCTGGGCGCGCGCTTCCGCCGCGCTCAGCCGGTGGATCAGGCTCGCCGGGCTGGAAGGATCTGCGAGCAGGCCCGGGGCCCCGGTCAGGTAGATGATCTTCTCCGCCTTCATCGCGACCGCAATGGCCCGGGCGGCATCGTCGGCATTGACGTTATAGGGCTGGGCCGAGCGGTCCGCCCCGACCGTCGACACAACCGGGATCAGCCCGTCATCGTGGAAATCGCTGAGCAGGTCACCCCGGACCCTGACAACCCTTCCGACATAGCCAAGGCGCTCGTCGACCGGTTCCACCTCGAGCAGGCGCCCATCCTCGCCCGCGACCCCGATGGCAACCGGCTCGAGCGCGTTGATGGCGGCAACGAGATCGCGGTTGGTCTTGCCGACGAGGACCATGCGGACGATCTCGAGAGCCTCCGCATCGGTCACCCTCAGCCCCTCGACCCTTTTTACCTCTATCCCCGCCCTTGCCATCTCGACATCGATCTGCGGACCGCCCCCGTGAACGAGGACCGGCCGGATTCCGACCGAGTGAAGCAGCAATATGTCCTTGGCGAGGCTCCGCATCCTTGCCGGGTCGGTCATTGGTACGCCGCCGACCTTGACGATGATCGTCTTGCCGGTGAAGCGGCGGATATAGGGCAGCGCCTCGATCAGCAGCCGCGCGGTATCGTTCGAGCTGATCATGAGGTCGCCGCATTTTCCTTGATGTAGCCGGGGCCAAGATCGACCGAGACGGCCCGGCCGCAGCCCTCGCCGAGGCCAAGGTCGACGATGATATCGATTTCACCGCCGAGCATGTGATCGCGGACCGCCTTTGCATCATGCGCTATTTCGACGCCGCCCTCGGCGACCCGGATCCCGCCATAGCTGACCGACGCCTTTTCGCTGTCGAAGGCGACATCGCAGGAACCCGCCTCGGCAAGGAGCCGTCCCCAATAGGCATCGCCGCCGTACCAGCTGCACTTGATCAGCTGGTTGTTGCCGATGGCGCGGGCGACCTTGCGCGCTTCCAAGTCACTTGCAGCGCCGGTGACCCGGATGACGACAAGCTTGGTCATGCCCTCGGCATCGCGCGCCATCTGAAGCATGAGTTCCTCGCAGACCTGGCGGACATGGTCCTCGAACTGGCCAAGGTCCGACGGGCGCCCCTTGCGGCCACTCGCGAAGAGCATGACCGTGTCATTTGTCGAGGTGGCCCCGTCCGTCACCAGGACGTTGAAGGTGGCGTCCGCGGCCCGGAACAGGATCGACTTCAGTTCGCCCGGCGCCAATTCCGCATCGGTGGTGATGAATGCCAGCATGGTCGCCATGTTGGGTGCAAGCATGCCGCATCCCTTGGCCATTCCTCCAACGACATAGCTGTCGCCCCGGGCAAGGGCCTCCTTCGGCCGGGTGTCGGTGGTGAGGATGCCCTTTGCAGCGTCCCGGTTGCCGTCCCGCGCGAGGGCCTTTGCAAGCGCCGGGATCGTCGCCTGGATCTTCCGCATGGGCAGGCGGTAGCCGATGAGGCCCGTCGAGCAGACCAGCATGTCGGCGGGATCGCAGCCGACCGCCTCGGCGGCGGCGGCGCACATGGCCTCGGCGTCGCTCCGGCCCCTTTCGCCAGTCCCGGCATTGGCGTTGCCCGAATTGACGATCACCCCGGCAGCATGGCCGCCGCTTGCCTCGAGACGTTCTCGGCTGGCCTCGACCGGCGGCGCGCTGAACTTGTTACGGGTAAAGACGGCGGCAGTCGGGACCGGCTTTCCATCGTCGGTTGCAATGAGGCTGATATCGCGGCGGCCGCCATTCTTGATGCCGGCATGGAGGCCGGCGGCGACAAAGCCCTCGGCGGCGGTAACGCTCACGGATAGACTCCCATGGTTGAAAGGCCCGCGGTCTCGTCGAGCCCGAGCATCAGGTTGGCGCACTGGATCATCTGGCCCGCGGCGCCCTTGCCGAGATTGTCGATCGCCGCAAGCGCCACGATCGACCCGGTCCGCTCATCATAGCGTGCCGAGAGAAAGGCTGCATTGGAGCCGGTTGCCCACTTGGTTTCGGGAGCGGTTCTGCCGACATGGACGAAAGGCTCGTCGGCATAGGCGCTGGCGAGGATTTCCAGGGGGTCACATGGCCCGGTGGCCCGGGCGTAACAGGTCGCCAATATGCCGCGGCTCGTGGCCATGAGATGGGGGGTGAAGAGCAGTTTCGCGCCCGTTACCATCTCCATTTCCGCGGTATGGCGGTGGCTGGTCAGGCCATAGGCGCGAAAGCTGCCATCGACGGCGCAGAAATGGGTCGAGGCGCTGGCCGACCGCCCGGCGCCGCTCACCCCCGAGGCCGCGTCGACGACGATCCCGTCCTTCTCCACCGCGCCGGCCCTGATGAGCGGGGCAAGCGCCAGATTGGCAGCGGTCGGATAGCAGCCGGGCGCAGCAACCAGCCGCGCTTCGCGGACCTCGGCCCGATAAAATTCGGGAAGGCCATAGACGAAGCTGCCTAGCAGGTCGGGCCGGGCATGGGGTTCGCCGTACCAGCGTTCGAATTCCTCCGGGCTCTCTAGCCGGAAATCCGCCCCGAGATCGACGAAGGGAAGGCCGGGCGCGAGCAGCTCGTCGGCGAGGCGCTGGGTCTCGCCGTGGGGGAGAGCGGCGAAGATGAGGTCGCACCCGTTGAGCAGGTCCGCGTTCCAATCGGCAAAGCTCGTTTGCCCATAGGCAAGCGCCAGGTTCGGATGAGCGGCGGCGACAGGCCGGCCGGCGCTCGACGCACCGAAAGCGACCGCCACCTCCATTGCCGGATGATTGGCGATGAGGCGCATGAGCTCGCCACCGACATAGCCGGAGGCGCCAAGGATGGCGGCTCGAATCATGGCCGGCCGTATGCAGTTTCATGAATTAATATGCAAGGCTCTCAATCATGATAGTTGATCTGGACCTTTGCGGCGGCGGCAGCCGCCCTCGCGGTCGCACGATCAACGTCCGTGTCGCGGGCCAGTGCCACGCCCATTCTCCGATTGGGAAGCGTTTCGGGCTTGGCGAACAGCCTCACCTCGACCGGCATCGAGGGTTCACCGAGGGCCAATGCCTGTTCGACCCCCTCATAGCTGAGCTTCCGGCTCTCCCGGTCCGCGAGGATCACCGCGGAGGCGGCAGCACCTGCGAGTTCGATCGCTGGGATCGGCAAACCAAGAATCGCCCGGAGGTGGAGTTCGAACTCGTTGGGATTCTGGCCGATCAGCGTGACCATGCCGGTATCGTGCGGGCGCGGGCTCAGCTCGGAAAAAATCGCCCGGTCGCCGCAGATGAAAAACTCGACCCCGAAAATGCCGTGCCCGCCAAGGGCCTCGACGACCTTGCGCGACTGGTGACGTGCGGAGCCGAGCGCTGCCTCGGAGATGGCTGCCGGCTGCCAGCTCTCACGATAGTCGCCATGTTCCTGGCGGTGGCCGATGGGCGGGCAGAAAAGGACGCCGTTGCGGGACGCAACGGTGAGGAGAGTGATCTCGCTGTCGAACTGGATGAACTCCTCGACGATCACCCGGGTGCGGTCGCCCCGCATCTTGGCGACCGCATAGTCGAACGCCTGGCCAAGTTCTTCCTCGGTCCGGGCGAGGCTCTGGCCCTTGCCGCTCGACGACATCACCGGCTTGACCACCGCCGGCAGCCCGACTGTCGCCGCGGCCGCGATCGCCTCCTCGCGGGTTTCGGCGAAAATATAGCGCGAAGTGTTGAGCCCCAGCTCCTTCGCCGCAAAATCACGGATGCCATCCCGGTTCATGGTGAGCTGGACGGCCTTTGCCGAGGGAACGATCTTCCAGCCTTCCCTTTCGAGCTCGCCAAGCATTGCCGTGTCGATCGCCTCAATCTCGGGCACGATATAGTCCGGCCGGTTCCGCTCGACAGCGGCGCGGAGCGCAGCGCCGTCGAGCATCGGAAAGACCTCGCGCCCGTCGGCCATCTGCATGGCCGGGGCATTGTCATAGCGGTCGCAGGCTATCACCCGGCAGCCGAGCCGCTTGGCGGCGATGGTGAATTCACGGCCCAGCTCGCCGGAGCCAAGCAGCATCAAGGTAGCTAGATACATGGGCCATTTCCTAGCGGGCTTGCAGTGCAAAGGGGAGGCGGCAATGTTCCGAACCTGCCCGGAACGAAAGGAAATACCGACGATGCGCCGACTTGCTGCCCTTGCCCTGCTTCCGCTTGTCGCCGCACAGGGCCCACAAAAGCCTGCCACGCCGAGCGAAATTACGGCTGCTGCCCCTGCCTCGGACTGGAAGGAGATCGCCGCCGAGGACCTGGTCCTGTTCGAGCTCGGCGATGGCAAGCGGGTGGTGATGCAGCTCGCGGGCGAGTTCGCGCCGGTCCATGTCGCCAACATAAGGGCCCTTGCCAGGAGCGGCTGGTGGAACGGCGCCGCAATCTACCGGGTCCAGGACAATTACGTGGTCCAGTGGGGCAAGAACGAGGGCGACCAGCCCCTGCCTCCGGGGGTCGTCGCAAAACCCCCCGCGGAATATGCCCGTCCGCTCGCCGGGCTGGAAATTACGCCGCTGGGCTCGGCCGATCCCTATGCCAGCCGGGCCGGTTTCGTGAACGGCTGGCCGGTAGGAATCCACGACAGCGAAGCCCTCGCCAACCTCGCCCATTGCTATGCCATGGTCGGGGTGGGCCGGGACCTCTCGCCCGATACCGGAACCGGCGGCGAGCTTTATGCCGTGATCGGCCACGCCCCGCGGCACCTCGATCGCAACATCGCCGTCGTCGGCCGGATCATTCAGGGGATCGAGCATCTGAGCTCGCTCGAACGCGGCACCGAGGCGCTCGGCTTCTACAAGGAGCGGTCATCGGACGTGCCGATAAAGAGCGCGCGGCTGGTGTCGGACATGGCTGCTTCCGAGCGGCCACGGTTCCAGTATCTTAAAGGCAGCTCGTTCGCAGCCTATCTCCAGGCAAGAAAAAACCGGCAGGACGATTTTTTCATTCGTCCTGCCGGCGGAGCCGATCTTTGCAATATCGGCGTGCCGGTGCGGCCTGTCCCGGCAGGCTAGGCCGCCCAGGCGGAATCGATGATCCGGTTGCGGTGCTGGATGACGATCGGCGGATTATGATGACGCATGCTCGCTTCGGCGAGAGGCAGTGCAGTCGAGCAGAACGCGCATTCCGCCGAAACGCGCCCGATCAGCCACTGTGTCCTCCCGCAGCCTGGGCAATGATTCACCTCATGTTCGCGATAGACGACGTGGTAACCGCGCGCCGCGGGGTCGTGGGCCATGCCCAGATCGCTCAGCGTGGAAACGTAAGTCATAGGTTGTTCCTTTCGGAGGCGATGAACGAGCGAAGCCCGGCCCGGTTTCCCAAAAACGTCAGGCTAGAGCGCGCGCAGTCCCTCTGCGGGACGGGCGTTAAGTGCCGGGATTGCCGCGACAAAGGCAGCGAGCACCGCGAGAAGGATCGCGCCGATCGGTATCAGCGCCAGTTCCGGCCAGGACGGGCTGAAGGGAAATTCGAAGACCCGGGTCACGATCAGCCTGGCCGCCACGAGGCCGCAGGCGAAGGCCGCAACCGCGACCGCGAGGGACAGGAGCGCGAACTCGACCAGCTGGCTTGAAGCGACTTCGCCGCGCGTCGCGCCGACCAGCCTCAGGAGGATGATCTCGCGCGACCGCTGGCGCCGCGTCGCGACCACCGAGCCGGCAAGGACGATCATTCCCATCATGATGGCAAAGCCCGTGGCAATCCGCACGGCGCCCTCGATCGACTCCAGGAGCGACTTCACCTCCTGGACGACGTCGGAGACCCGGATCGCACTTACCATCGGCAACTGGGTCGTCAGTTCCTGCTCGAGAGCAGTCGTCGAAGCGCCCGGCCGTGGAGCGACGGTCGCCATCAGCGTGTAGGGCGCGGCTTCCAGCGTCCCGGGCGCGAAGATGATCGCGAAGTTGAAACCGAAGCTCCGCCAGTCGATCTCGCGGAACGATGCAATGGCCGCTTCCACCGGGCGGCCGAGGACCGACACGGTCAGCTTGTCGCCGACCTTCAGTCCAAGTGCCTGCGCAGCGTCGACGTCGATGCTGACCAGCGGCGGCCCGCGATAGTCGCTTGGCCACCACTTGCCCGAAACCAGCTTGTTGGCCTCGGGAAGCTCGGCGGCAAATGTAAGCCCCCGGTCGCCCCGCAATATCCAGGCGCCTTCGGGTATGTTCCGCATGTCGGCGACCCGCTGGCCGTTGACGGCGACGACCGGCCCGCGCAGCGATGGCACCAGCCTCAGTTCCGCGCCTGGGACCTTCGCCGCGGCCAGCTCGCGGAAGCGCTGTTCCTCGGTTCTCGGGATATCGACCAGGAACAGGGCGGGCGCCCGCTTGGGCACCGACGTGTCGATTTCGGCGATGATGCTCGATGCCGTGGCGGCGAGAGTGACCAGCAGGGTGAGCCCGAGGCCGAGCGAAACCGCAAGCCGCCCCGTCGCTGCTCCCGGCCGGTCGAGCGCTGCGATCCCGAGACGCGTCACCGGGCCTCCGAGGTGGCGTGCCCCCCGGGCGCCGCGGCGGATGAGGATTCCCAGGAGCGCGAAAATGCCGCAAAGAAGCGCAATTGCTCCCACACCGAAGGCGGCGAAGCCCGGATCGCTCGCGCCCGTGATGGCGAGCGCCGCCGCCAGCGCCAGCGCACCGAGCGGCAGGAGGAACGTTCGCCAGTGCATCGGCTCGCCGTTGCCGACATCGCCGCGAAGGAGGCGGGCGGGCCTCGTGTCGGCGGCATTTGCAACCATTCGCCAGCTTGCAGCAAAACTGACCAGGAGCCCGAAAAGGGCAGCCTCGCCAAGTGCCCACCACTGTGGAGCGGTGTCGGGTTCGACGGGAAGCAGGTCCTTCGAAAGCCCCGCCACCAGTGCCGGCGCAGCTGCCCCCACGAGCAGCCCGGCAAGGATCGCCGTCAGCGCGATGAGCCCGATCTCGGCAAACAGCATGAAGCTCACCGTCCGCCGGCTGGCGCCGACAAGCTTCAAGACCGCGATCGCCGGTCGCCGCGATGCGGCGAAGGCCGCGGCGGCGCTCGACATGCCAAGCCCGCCAATGGCCAATGCCGAAAGGGCAACCAGGAGGAGCATCTGGCCAAGCCGGTCAATGAAGCGCCGAGTCCCGGCCCCGGCGTCCTCGCGGCTGGTCGCCCGCCATCCTCCTTCCGGGAAGCGGCGCTGGAAATTCTTGCCGGCAAGCTCGCCGTCAATGCCTTCTTCGAGAA
>CAZQLI010000019.1:12007-15305 GCA_964594145.1 uncultured Sphingomonas sp.
GGCGCCAATTCCAGCTTGCCAGCCAGAGGCCAGGCCGAATCCACGCCGGACAGCTCGGAAAGAATGCTTCGCCCGTCTGCGGTAACCAGCATCGCGCGGGTGGTCCGGCTCATGGCCGAGGGCCCGAGCTCGTCGATTGCCGCCATCTCGCTGGCGCTGGCTTCGCGCTGCGACACGCTCAGCATCATGTCCCCGCCGAGGATCTGCCTGCTGTTGTCGGCGATGGCGCGGTCGATCGAGGAGGCAATGCTGGTCACCGAGGCAAGCCCGGCGATGGCGATGGCAAGGCAGAGCCAGAGGAGCCCGAGACCCGACAGGCCGCCGCGCAGGTCGCGAACGGCGAGCTTCAGCGGCAGCTTCACGCCGCCAGCCGCCCGTCGGCCATGTGAACGGTTCGCCCCGCCCGGGCTGCGACCGCCGGGTCATGGGTGATGACGAGCAATCCTGCCCCGGCCTTGCTCGCCCGCTCGAACAGCAGGTCGATGATCGCCGCGCCGGTCTTGCTGTCGAGGTTGCCGGTCGGCTCGTCGGCGAGGAGCAGCTGCGGGCGCGGAGCGGTTGCCCGGGCAATCGCAACGCGCTGCTGTTCGCCCCCGGAGAGCTGCGCGGGATAATGTGACTGGCGATGTCCGAGCCCGACCTGCTCCAGTTCGAAAGCCGCCCGGCCACGAGGATCATCGACCCCGGCCAGTTCGAGCGGGACCGAGACATTTTCAAGGGCGGTCATGGTTGGAAGAAGGTGGAACGCCTGAAGGATGATCCCGAGCGAACGGCCGCGAAGCCTTGCGAGCGCGTCCTCGCCGAGATCTCCGATGTCCTGGCCGGCAAGGCTGACGCTGCCCGAATCGGCTCGCTCGAGGCCGGCGATGACTG
The DNA here is from genome assembly GCA_964594145.1 of uncultured Sphingomonas sp. GTDB lineage: Bacteria > Pseudomonadota > Alphaproteobacteria > Sphingomonadales > Sphingomonadaceae > Sphingomicrobium. The sequence continues at coordinate 12,881 of CAZQLI010000019.1, forward strand.
CCATCAGCGAGCTTTTCCCGGACCCCGAGGGCCCGAGCACGGCAAGGGTCTCGCCAGGCTCGAGCCTGAGGTCCACGCCCTTCAGAATCTCGGTCCTGACGTCGCCGGTGCCAAGGGTAAGCCGAATGTCTCGAAGATCGATCAGGGGTTCGCTCATGGCTGGAATAGCTAGGAAGCTTGCGGGTCCGTCACAATGGCCCCACCTTGGGCAAATGATCCGCCGGTCGATTGCCCTTGCCCTTTTGTCGATCACGCTTGCGGGCGCCAGCCCCCCGGCCGAGCGCCCGCTGGTGCTGGCCTTCGGCGACAGCCTGACGGCCGGCTATGGCCTGGAGGAGGGGCTTGGCTTTGCGCCGCAGCTCCAGGCCATGCTGAGGCGGCATGGCGTCAAGGCCGACGTTGCGGACGGCGGCGTTTCGGGAGACACGAGCGAGGCCGGCAAGGCAAGGCTCGGCTGGACGATCGACGGCCTTGAAAGAAAGCCGGACCTGGTGATCCTGGAGCTGGGCGCCAACGACATGCTTCGCGGGCTGGACCCGGCACTGACCAGGGGAAATCTCGACTCGATCATGGCCGAGCTTCGGCGACGGGACATACCGGTGCTGGTCGCGGGAATGCGCGCTGCCCCCAACCTCGATCCAGCCTATGTCGCGAGGTTCGAAGCGATCTTTCCGGCCGTGGCCGGCAAATATGGCGCGCCCATCTATCCGTTTTTCCTGGATGGCGTCGCGGCCGAGCCCGGCATGGTCCAGCCGGATGGAATGCATCCGACCTTCGAGGGGGTGAAACAGATTGTGACAAGGATCACGCCGGCGGTGCGCCAGGCCCTCGAGCCCTAGCTGTTGAGGCCTTCCACCGAGATGGGCTCGGCGAACTCCGCACCGATACGCTTGCCGGCGATCCACCGGATCAGTGCATTGGCGCGCTCGCGCCCGGGAAGGATCAGCCAGACACGGGTCCCGACCTCGAACTCGCCGTCGGCCTCGGCCATGAAGCCCGTCTCGGAGATATTGAGTACCCGCGCCTCGAAACCCTCGCTTCCAAGCTCGCGAACACGCGCGCCAATCTCCACGGGGCGCCGGATGTTGCGCCGCCGGTCAGTCGGATCACGGGCTTCTTCGATCCGCGCCTTGATCATTTGAAAACTCATCTCCACAGGCCAGCTACTCCAGCGGCCGGGTGAAGTATACGCCCATCCGACCGTTGCGCAGCCAACGCACTTGGCCATCAATCGTGCCCCTGTCGAGTAGCTGGAGCGTAACGATCTCGCCGATATGCGCGTCCCCGGTGAAGCGGATCATCGCCCCGGACCTCGAGAGATTAACCAGGCCAACGATGTGGTTTCGGCCCCTGAGCGAGAGGACAGCGGTCTGCGATCCGGCATCAATCCGGTCTTCTGAGCGCTCGTCGAACATGCGCCGCACCGTGCGAGGAATCATGCGGCCATGGAGCTGATAGCGCGAACTCATTGATTTCCCCGTCCATTGTCTGCGCAAAGCATATGCTTCCCAACTGCTTAAGGATTGGTTGGCGAGGCGACGAACGGTCGGGTTAGGAGGGCAAGCTGCCTAGTTTGAGCGGTTCATCCTGTGTATTGTCGAATTTGCCTATGGCGAAAATTCGTACCATTGCGCCAAAGTTGATGCGGGGGATCAGTGGCTGTGACGATCAAGCGTTGGAACCGATGGATGCTGTTGGCGGCGGCGGGCCTTCCGCTGGCGCCCCTAGGGGCCCAGAATGCTCCTGTCGCGGTGCCCCCGGCCGGGGCCGCAACGACCAGCCCGGCCGTGGGCACGCAGCTACCGGCTGATTCTGCCGGCCAACCTGGCGCCGAGCCGCTCGCGCCGCTCCCGGCACCTCCTCCTCCCTTGTGGCAGCAGGACCAGGCACGGGCACTTCTCAACTATATCTATAATATCGGCCGGGAAGGCCTGAATCCCGCCGATTACGATCCTGATGGCCTGCTCGCCGCAATTGCGTCGGGCGACCCGGCAGCGCTCGCGAGGGAAGCGACCGAGCGCTTCAACCTTGTTTCCTCGGACCTCGCGCTTGGCCATGTCCGCGGAGAGGCACGAGTCGACTGGCACGTCATCGACAAGGATCTCGACGAGGAGCGCCAGCGGGCCCTGCTCGAGGCGGCGCTTCGTGAAAACCGCGTTGCCGAGAGCCTCGACGGCCTGCTGCCGGCCCATCCGCAATATGGCGCCCTGAAGCTCGCGCTGGCCAAGACACCCCGGAGCGAAGCCCAGAAAATCAACAAGATCCGGCTCAACATGGACCGCTGGCGCTGGCTGCCGCGCGAGCTCGGGCAGAAATATATCATCGTCAACGTGCCGGCCTTCTACGCGACTCTCGTCGAGAATGGCGTGACCCGCTGGAAGCAGCGCGCCGTGGCCGGGGCGGTAAGGACGCCGACCCCGCAGCT
>CAZQLI010000020.1:0-15243 GCA_964594145.1 uncultured Sphingomonas sp.
GTGGTTCTCGAACGTCTGGGCCGACAGCCAGACCATGACCGATGTCGTCACCGCGGACAGGGGCGGGACCGAGGTCGCAGTCTCGGGAACGGCGAACGGCGTCGCTCCCCAGCTTCGCAACGACTATAACACCCGCGACGACTGGCTTTTCTCGGCGGGCCTCAACAACGAGTTCAAGCTGAGCGACGAGCTCCGGCTGCTCACCGACCTCAGCTACTCGCGCAACAAGCGGAAAGAGAGCGTCACCGAGACCTATGCCGGCTTCGGCTGCTGCGTCACCGCTGCCGAGCAGAACGACAACCGGGTGTTCGATTCGATCAGCTGGGACATCAGCGGCGACGGCTTCCCGCAATATTCGGAAGGGCTAAACTACGCCGATGCCAACCAGGTCTCGCTCGGCGACCGGGCGCCCTGGGGCGGCTGGGGCCACGACGGCCTCAACAAGGCGCCCAACGTCAGGGAGAAGATCTTCGCGGCCGATAGCGGGCTTCGCTACGAACCGGTCGGAAGCTTCCTCGAGGCGCTCGACGTCGGCGTCAACTACACGAGCCGCAACAAGAAGAAGCGGGTCGACGAGTGGGATCTCTTTCTCAAGAACGACCGGCTCCAGACGCTGGTCGATCCCGATCTCCTGGTTGATCCGACCAACCTCGGCTTCGCGGGCTTTGGCGATGTCCTAAGCGTTGACCTGACGCGCGCGCTCGACCGCTATTATGACTTCGTAGAGCTCGAGGACGCGGCCCACTTCGACAAGGCGTGGAAGATCAAGGAGGACGTCCTCACCTTGAAGGCGAGGGCGCAATTCTCCTTCGGCAACCTCCACGGCAATATCGGCGTCCAGGCGGTTCACCAGAAACAGGAATCGACCGGCCAGCGGATCAACTTCACTCTGACCCCGACCGAGATCACCAGCGTGACGGAGGGCGACAGCTACTGGGACATCCTGCCAAGCCTCAACGCCTATTATGACTTTGGCGGCGGTCACCGGCTGCGCTTTGCAGCGGCCAAGGTGCTTGCGCGCCCGCGCATGGACGAGATGCGCGCCAACCTTGTCCCAGGCTTCAACACCAACCCGTGCGGCGGCTTCCCGGGCTGCGCGCCCGGGTCGACGGTCATGCCCTGGTCGGCAAGCGGCGGTAATCCGAACCTCCAGCCCTGGCGGGCGAAGGCGCTCGACCTCAGCTATGAATGGTATATCGGGCCGGCGAGCTACATCGCGGTGGCGGCCTTCTACAAGAAGCTGGACAATTACATCTACACGCGGGTGCTGCCGTTCGACTTCAGCGTCTTCCCGCTGCCGACCCACCAGATCCCGGACGATGTCAACATCAGCCCGATCGGCACGGTGACGATGCCGGACAACGGGCCCGGAGGTAACCTCAAGGGCATCGAGCTCAGCGGCGCCCTCGAGCTTGGACGTGTCGCGCCCTTCCTCGACGGGTTCGGGGTCGTGGGCAGCATCTCCAAGACGAAGTCGAGCCTCAATCCGACGGACAATGCCGGCGAGGAAGTCCGGATCCCGGGCCTCTCCGGCACGGTCGCCAACCTTACCGGCTATTTCGAGAAGCACGGGTTCCAGGCGCGCGTCAGCTATCGCTACCGCTCGGCCTTCAAGGGCGAGGTGGTGCAGCTGTTCACCAACCGCGGCTTCACCCAGATCCTCGCGGACAAGCAGGTGGACGCCCAGGTCGGCTATACCTTCCCGGAGGGCACGAGGTTCGAGAACCTCGGGTTCCTGCTGCAGGTCTACAACCTCACCAATTCGCCATACCGCACCAGGATCGGCCTCGACGAGGGCGGCCCGACCACGGCCGATGGAGGCACCTTCATCGAGACCTATGAAAAATATGGGCGGCAGGTGCTCTTCGGAGTCAGTTATCGCTTCTAGGTGAAGGTCATCTCGTGAGTTCCATGAAATTTCTGGCCGTCCTGCTTGCCGGCGCGGCGCTCGTTGCCCCGGGCTCCGCCCAGCAGGCCGGGAAGGCAAACTGGCCAGCGGTCGAGGTCGCCGCCGAGGTCCCGGCGGTTGACGAGGCTCGTATCCGGGCAATCGTCGCGGGAATGACCCTCGAGCAGAAGATCGGGCAGATGACCCAGCCCGATATCCGCTCGGTGACGCCCGAGGAGGTCCGGCAATATTATATCGGCTCGGTGCTGAACGGCGGCGGCGCATGGCCTTCCATGAACAAGCATGCATCGGTCGGCGACTGGCTGAAGCTCGCGGATGATTTCTACCGCGCCTCCATGTCGACCGACATGAAGGTGAAGGTGCCGGTGATCTGGGGCACGGACGCGGTGCACGGCCACAACAATGTCTTCGGCGCGACCCTTTTCCCGCACAATATCGGCCTTGGCGCGGCTCATGACGCCGACCTCGTCCAGCGTATCGGCCGTGCCACCGCCGAGCAGGTCCGTGCAACCGGCATAACCTGGGCCTTCGCGCCGACCCTCGCGGTGGTGCAGAACCCTCGCTGGGGCCGCACCTATGAAAGCTATGGCTCGGACCCGGCTCTGGTCCGCTCCTATGGCGAGGCGATGGTGCTCGGCCTCCAGGGCGAGATCGGGAGCCCGACCTCGGTCCTTGCAAGCGCCAAGCACTGGCTTGGAGACGGCGGGACGTTCCACGGTATCGACCAGGGCGAGACGCGCACCACCGAGGCCGACCTCGTGGCGACCCACGCGCAGGGCTATTATGGCGCGCTTCGCGCCGGAGCGCAGACGGTGATGGTGAGCTATTCGAGCTTCACCGACACGGGCTCGGGCAAGGCTTGGGGCAAGATGCACGGCAATGCGCATCTCGTTGGCGATGTCCTGAAGAAACGCTTGGGGTTCGACGGCATCGTCGTCAGCGACTGGAACGGCATCGAGCAGGTCCCGGGCTGCAGCAAGTGGCATTGCCCGCAGGCGATCAACGCCGGGATCGACCTCGTCATGGTTCCCGACGACTGGAAACAGTTCATCCCGGCGACGGTTGCCGACGTCCGTGCCGGCCGTATCCCGATGAGCCGCATCGACGACGCGGTAACGCGGATCATCCGGGTGAAGATGCGATCGGGGCTGTTCAACGGGTCGCCCGCCGCCGAGCCCAGCGTATCGGGCGATGTTCTAAATTCCGAGGCCACCCGCGAGCTGGCCCGGGAAGCGGTCCGCAAGTCGCTCGTCCTCCTGAAGAACGAGGGCGGTGTCCTGCCACTGAAGCGCGATGGCCGCGTGCTGGTCGTCGGGAAGGGCGCCGACAGCGTCCCGATGCAGGCCGGCGGCTGGTCGATTACCTGGCAGGGCGACCAGACCGACAACGCCGACTATCCCAACGCCACGACATTGCTCTCGGCGATGCGCCGGTCGCTCGGCACCGACAAGGTCGACTATAGTCCCGATGGCACCGGCGTGGACGTCAGCCGCTACTCCGCGGTGGTGATGGTAGCGGCCGAGGAACCCTATGCCGAGATGAAGGGTGACATCGTCTACCCGGCGCCCATCCGGCACAGCGCTCGCCATCCCGGCGACATCGAGGCGCTGGAGCGGGTCAGCGGGAAGGGCGTCCCGGTCGTGACCCTGCTTTACTCGGGGCGGCCGGTCGCGGCCAACGACCTCATCAACCGTTCCGACGCCTTCATCGCCGCCTGGCTTCCGGGTACCGAGGGTCTAGGCCTTACCGACCTGCTCCTCGCAGGAACCGACGGCAAGCCCGTCCATGATTTCACCGGTCGACTCTCGTTCGACTGGCCAGCGGGCAACTGCCTCGATGGCAAGGTCCAGTTCCCTCGGGGCTATGGCCTGTCGCTCAAGGACCGGTCTGCCAAGGGGCCGCTTCCGGTGGAAGCGCCCAAGGTGGCGTGCCCGGCCGATAGTCGTTAGTTTTCACGGCGATGCGCAAGATTCTCATCGTCGGGGGCGGAACCGCGGGCTGGATGACGGCTGCCCTGTTCGGCAAGCTCTTCCAGGGCCTTTATGACATCGAGCTGGTGGAGAGCGAGGCGATCGGGACCGTCGGCGTTGGCGAGGCGACCATCCCGGCGATCAAGAAGTTCAACGAGCTCCTCCAGCTCGACGAGGCCGAGTTCGTCCGGCGCACCAACGGGACGTTCAAGCTTGGAATCCAGTTCGTCGACTGGGTGCGCCCCGGCCATGAATATTTCCACGCCTTTGGAGTCATCGGCCAGGACTGGGAATGGCTCCGCTGCCACCATTATTGGCTGAGGGCGAACCAGCGCGGGAGGGCGAGGGATTTCGCGGATTTTTCAATCAACTGCGCGGCTGGCTTGAAAAACAAGTTCATGCACGCCCGCGCCGACATGGGCGATTCCCCCATTAGCCATATCGCCCATGCCTTCCAGTTCGACGCCTCGCTCTACGCCAAATATCTTCGCGGCTTTGCCGAGCAGCATGGCGTTCGCCGGACGGAAGGAAAGATCGTCGACGTCGCCATGGCCGAGAGCGGCGACATTGCCTCGGTCACGCTCGACAGCGGCGGTGTCATCGGGGCGGATTTCTTCATCGATTGCTCGGGCTTCCGGTCGCTGCTGCTTGGCCAGGCGCTTGGCACCGGCTTCGAGGACTGGAGCCACTGGCTCCCCTGCGACCGCGCCATGGCGGTTCCCTGCGCCCGGACCGATCCGATCACTCCCTACACGCGTTCGACCGCCCGGGAACCGGGCTGGCAGTGGCGCATTCCGCTGCAGCACCGGACCGGGAACGGGCTCGTTTATTCGAGCCGCCACATCGACGACGAGGGCGCCGAGAAGCTGCTGCTCGCCAATCTCGACGGCGAGCAGCTCGCAAACCCCAACCGGCTTCGTTTCACTGCCGGAAAGCGTCACCAGACCTGGGTTCGCAACTGCGTCGCGCTCGGCCTTGCAGCCGGCTTTTTGGAGCCGCTCGAATCCACCAGCATCCACCTCGTCCAGTCGGCGGCGATCCGCCTCGTTCGAATGTTCCCGGACGGTGCGACCGACCAGGCAACGATCGACGAGTTCAACCGGCAGACCGACTTCGAGTGGGAGCGCATCCGCGACTTCATCGTCCTCCACTACTGGGCCAACCAGCGTGACGGCGAGTTCTGGGAATATTGCCGGACGATGGAGCTCCCCCACACGCTGCAGCGCAAGATCGACCTCTGGAAATCGAACGGCCGCATCTTCCGCGAGGACGAGGAACTGTTCAGCGAGGAAAGCTGGATCCAGGTCTTCATCGGCCAGGAAGTGATCCCCGAGAGCCATGACCCGCTCGTCGCCATCAAGAGCGATGCGCAGATCGAGCAATATCTCGGCAATATCGCCGCGACGATCGAGCGCTGCGTCGAGGTCATGCCGACCCATGACGCCTATATCAGCCGCTTCTGCGCTTCGGAGGCAGCGGCGTGAAGCCGCTGATCGCCGCGTTCGCGGCGGCTCTCCTCGCATCGGGCTGCGCTTCGGTTCCCGGCGCCGTGAAACCGTCGGCTGGCATGTGGCTTACCACCGCCGACGAGAGCCTGAAGCTCGCCGAGCAGCCGCTGGTCCAGCCGGCTGGCGCTGCGAGTGGCAGCGAGGCGGTGACAATCGATCCCTCCCGGCGCTTCCAGCAGATGCATGGCTTCGGCGCTTCCATGACCGACGCCTCGGCCGAGCTTTTCAGCCGGCTGCCGGAAGAGAAGCGCAAGGCACTGATGGCCGAGCTGTTCGGCCGCGAGAATGGCGGGCTCGGGCTATCCTTCACCCGGCTGACGGTCGGAGCCTCCGACTTCTCGCGAACCCACTACAGCTATGATGACACGCCGGGTAACCAGCCCGATCCGGGCCTTGATCATTTTTCGATCGAGCCGACACGCCGTTACGTTCTTCCGCGGACCCGGGAAGCCCTCGAGATCAACCCCCAGCTCCTCGTGATGATCAGCCCGTGGAGCGCTCCTGCCTGGATGAAGACCAGCAAGAGCCTCATCAAGGGCGAGCTTGAACCGCGCTATTATGACGCCTTCGCTCGCTACATGGCCCGGACCGTCGAGGAATTTGGCCGGGAAGGGATCACGGTCTCGATGCTCACCATCCAGAACGAGCCGGATTTCGAACCGGAGGATTATCCCGGGATGCGGATCAACCCGCCCGAGCGCGCCGAGATCATCGGCAGGCACGTCGGGCCACTGTTCCGCTCGAGGGGACTTAAGACCCAGATCCTCGACTATGACCATAACTGGGATAATCCCGAGATGCCGCTCGAGGTGCTCGCTGACCCGGTCGCGCGCTCCTATATCTCGGGGGTCGCGTGGCATTGCTACGAAGGCGATGTCCCGGCCCAGTCGGTGGTCCGCGATGCCTATCCGGACAAGGACGTCTGGTTCACCGAATGCTCCGGCGGGGAATGGGCGCCGAAGTTCGGCGAGACTCTGGGCTGGATGACCGACAAGCTGATCATCGGCGCGGCCAACCACTGGGCCCGAGGCACCTTGCTGTGGAACCTCGCGCTCGACCCGGCCCATGGACCGCACAAGGGCGGCTGCGGCAATTGCCGCGGCGTCGTCACCATCGACCCTGCAACCGGCAACGTCACCCGCAACGTCGAATATTATGTGCTCGGCCACGCCAGCAGGTTCATTCTCCCGGGCGCCTTTCGCGTTGCAGCAACGAGGCAGGCCGAGGGGATCGAGGCCGCCGCCTTCGTCAACCCGGACGGGAGCAGGGTGGCGATCCTTCACCGGGCATCGGGCGAAGGCCCGGTGACGCTGGCCCTTGATGGCCTCTCCTACTCGGTGGCGATCCCGCAAGGCGCGGTCGCGACGCTCCGCTGGAACTCTCCAAGCGCCAGCCAATGAAGGCGCTGACCAGCGACAGGCGGACGCTGGTTGCATTCGCCGCGGTCACCTCGCTCTTCTTTGCCTGGGGCTTCATCACCTCCAACAACGATCCCCTGATCGTCGCGCTCAGGGCAGCCTTCAGCCTCAGCTATTCTGAGGCGCTACTCACCCAGATCGTCTTCTTCCTCGCCTATGGCCTGCTGTCGCTTCCGGCGGCCTGGCTGAGCGGAAGGACCGGGCCGGTCGACATGATCATCGCCTCGCTCGCGCTGATGGCGCTGGGCTGCCTTGCCGTCGTCCTCGGCACCATGACCCAGAGCTTCTGGCCGATCCTCGCCGCGCTGTTCCTGGTGGCATCGGGCTATACCGCGCTCCAGGTCTCGGCAAACCCGCTCGCCGCCTCGCTCGGCTCGCCAAGCCACACGCATTTCCGGCTCAATTTCGCGCAGTCGTTCAACTCGCTGGGCGTCGTGCTCGGGGTCCATTTCGGATCGCTGGTGATGCTTGGAGGCCCGGCCCTTGCCGCAGGAGCCGAGGCCGGGGCGGGCCGGCAGGCGGCGCTGCTCGATGCCGTCGACCGGGCCTATCTCGTGATGGCCGCGATGCTCGGCCTGCTCTTCCTCCTGTTCCTTTGCCTTCGCGGCTTCCTCGGGCGGGTGGCACCGAAACAGGAACAGCCCGTACCCGCCGGGATGTTCGACGCAGTGGGTTCGCGCTGGGCGGTGTTCGGCGCGGTTGCGATCGGTCTTTATGTCGGTGCCGAGGTCTCGATCGGCAGCATCATGATCAACTTCCTCAGCCAGCCGGAAGTGCTCGACATGCCGCTCGAGGAAGCCGGCAATCACCTCGCCAACTATTACTGGGGCGGCGCGCTTGCGGGCCGCCTGCTCGGGACGCTCCTCCTGGTGCGGATGCGTGCGACGCGGCTGCTCGCAGCCTGCGGGGTCGCGGCCTCCCTTCTTTGCGTCGTGGTTCTTGCCGCCAGCGGTCCGGTTGCCGGCTATTCGGCGCTCGCCATCGGCCTTTTCAACTCGATCATGTTCCCGACCATCTTCACCATCACGCTGGAGCGTTCGGCCGTCTCGCACAGCGCGACGTCCGGGCTCTTATGCCTCGCGATCTTCGGCGGGGCGGTCCTGCCGCTGCTGGTCGGGGCGACGGCCGACCTCTTCGGGCTTTCCGCCGCCTTCGCGGTCCCGCTGGCCGCCTATGCCGTTATCGCCGCCTTTGCCTTTGCTGCCTGGAAGGGGGACCGCGCTCCGCGCGCCGGCGGGGACGCCCCGGAACTAGGCTCGCTTCCATTCCCCGACCAGGACCTTCGGAGACCTTGAGGCCCATGACCATCATGTCGATCTTCCTCCTTGCAGCCATGGCCGAGACCGATTTCACGGTCACGACCCACCCGCATGACGGGCCGCTGGCCCCGCCGCCCGGCTATGAAATCGCCTGGCGGGACGAGTTCGACGGGCCAGCGCTCGATCTTTCCAAGTGGCGCTTCGATACGTCTCGCAATGCCGAGGGCTGGTACAATGGCGAGCTCCAATATTACGCCGCCAACCGTCCGAAGAACCTTCGCATCGAGGATGGCCGGCTCATCATCGAGGCATGGCAGGAAAAGCTTGATCCCAGGGAGTTCACCGACTGGGGAGGCCAGCAATATAGCTCGGCGAAGATCGTCTCGAAGGGCCCTGGCTGGACCTATGGCTTTTACGAGATAAGCGCGCGGCTTCCCTGCGCCAGGGGAACATGGCCTGCGATCTGGATGCTCCCGGTCGACATGGAGGAATGGCCCGACGACGGCGAGATCGACATCATGGAGCATGTCGGCGCGACGCCTCACGAGATCGTCGCCTCGCTTCACACCAAGCTCTTCAACCACGCGATCCAGACCCAGCGCAGCGCGCAGAAGATGCTGGGGACAAGCTGCGACAGCTTCCATCGCTACCAGCTCGACTGGCGCCCCCAGTCCATCACCATCGGCTTTGACGGCCGCTCGTTCATGCAGGTGAAGAATGACCAACCGGGCGGGAAGGGTGCCTGGCCGTTCAATGTCCCGTTCGAGCTCATCCTCAACCTTGCGATCGGGGGCGACTGGGCCGGGTCGAAGGGGATCGACCTTTCAAAGCCGCAGCGCTTCGAGATCGACTATGTGCGCGTCTGGCAGAAGCCTCAGGCCGTGGAGCCAGCCGGATCCCACCAGTAGTTGACGAGGATATTGAAGGGTTCGAGCGCCTCGACGTGGTGGAACCAGTCCCGCGGGATGTAGATGGCATCGCCGGGCCCAAGCTCCGCCGTCTCGGCCAGCTCGAGCGCCTTTTCAAATAGCGGGAAGCGCTCGAAGTCGGGCTTCGTCACGTGGACCAGGCTAATGGGCGTCCCGGCGGGCGTTGGATGGTCGGGCCCCATGTAGAGAAATGGCGCCGCGCCGGGTGGGAAGAGAGTGAAACGGCGGCGGCCCGCTGCGACCACTGCCAGGTTGTCGGTAGGGTCCCGGTGGGTTGCAACCTTGGCGGCATTGCCGATCCACAGGCGAGGCTCTGCCCCTTGAGGGACCAGCGGCATCGGGTGGGCGACGCTGAAACCGGGGACATGGCGCTCGGCCTGCAGTCCCTGGACCGCGAGCGCATGGGGCGGGGAGTGGCGTTCCTCTTCAAGCAGCGCGGCGAGGAAGACCTTGAGGCTTGCGCGGCCGCGGATGAAGTTGAGGGACTTGCCGTCCGCTGAATAATGGAACCGACCCTCCTCCTTGGGGCCTGCGCGCAGGATCTCGACCGGAAGGTCGGTCGCGTGGTGGGAAAGCAGCCCGGCACAGGCATGCATTCCCTGGCCCGCTGCCCGGACCAGCGGCCAGTTCCCGGCCACCCCGCGAAGCACCGCGGGACGGGCCAATGGCACCACTTCCCCGCGGAACTGCTCGGCAAGCGCTGCACCTTCCAACGCGAGCTGCCTGATCTCGGTAGCCTGAAATTCCATCCTGACCGAAACCATGGGCCGGCTTCGGCTTGCCCGCAATGGAGCCAAGGCAGGTTTTTCTGCGAAAGGGCGCCGCCCTTTTTCCGGATGCGAGGTGGCGCCCCTGGTGGCTAGCCGGCCACTTCGAGGTCGATCCTCGGCTTGGCCAGTCCGCCAGCCTGCTTGGCCCGCTCATAGCTTTCGATGACCGCGGCATAGTTGGGCGCGGCGAGGGTATAGAGTCGTGCAAGCTCGGCCGCCTCGGGCCTCGCCCATGTGCGGTGGATCTCGCAAAGCACCGCGTTGGCCGTGGTCGGGATGACGCCGCCCTGGGCAAAGCGGGCGAGGGTGGTGCGCGAGGCGATTTCGCTGGGGTCGCCGGAGGCGTCGGTCACCGCGTAGACGGTATAGCCTGCAGCCACCGCGTCGAGCGCGGGGAACATCACGCAGACGCTCGTCCAGACGCCTGCCATGACGAGCGTGGATCTCCCGGTCGCTCTTACCTCGGCGACGAAGTCATCATTGTCCCACGCATTCACCTCGCCCTTTCGGGTGACGTAGATGGCCTGCGGCGCATATTGCTCGATCTCGGGCATCAGCGGCCCGTTCGGACCGCCGGGCTCCGAGGCAGTGGTGATGACCGGGATGGAGAGCAGGGTAGCGAGCCTCGCCAGCATCTCGACGTTCCGCCTGAGGTCGGCGACCGGCACGTCCTTCACCGTCTGGAACAGCCCGCTCTGGTGGTCGAGCAGCAGGATGACCGTGTCGCCCGGGTCGAGTAGTGCCTTGCCGCCCCCGGTCGGGAGGATGCTGGACTTGGGTCGGGGAGTGAGCATGTCCGGTGCCTTTCATCTCGCTTCGGGGAAAAGATGGGTCGCGAACGTCCCAGCCGCCTCGTCACTGGCTGTCGGGAATGGTTAGCGGCTGGTCCTCGTCATCGACCACGAATACCGCGAGGATCTTCGCGGCCTGCGTTGGGCTGGCGTTGGCGCTGACTCGATGATGGTCGCCGGGAAGCTCGGTCCAGTTCTCGCCCTTCGTGTAGGTCCGGACCTCACCGCCGTTGAGTTGGCAGCGGACCGAGCCTTCGAGAACGGTTGCATAGATGATGGCCGACTTTGCGTGCCGGTGCGGCGGCGAGTATCCGCCGGGCCCATAGTCGACGATGACGCCCTTCAAGCTCTTGCCCGGGACGCCGGGAAGCGCGTGCTGGTAGACCTGGGTCACCTTGACGTCTTTTGCTCCGGCAATCTGTTCGCTCTGCCCGGCTCCATGGGCGGCGAGGGCGGTTGGCGCCGCCAGGGCCAGGAGGGCGGCTGCGAAGAGTTTCCTTGTCATGTTTGGCTCCTTTTCATTGGTGGCGAACCCTCCGGCGATCAGCCATCGACCAGCTCGGAATATTCTGGGTGACGGGCGACAAATGCGGAGAAAAAGGGACAGCGGATCACGAGCTTGATCCCGCGCCGCCGCGCTTCCTCGAAGACCAGCGCGGCAAGGCGGCTTCCAATACCGCGGCCCGACAGCTGGAACGGGACATCAGTATGGATGATGACCAGCCTGCCGCCCTCGAGGCGGTAATAGGCGGCCGCAACCTCCTCGTTGCCGAGCGGGAGCTCGAAGCGATGCATCTCGGGGTTGTCGACCAGCTCGCCTGCCATTTTTTCCGCTATTCGCTGAACGGCGCGCCGGCCAGGAGGTCGACGGAAGAAGGCGGTGTGAAGCCGGGGACGAAACGCTGCCCGAAATCGGCGAGGAAGCTGCCATAGGCAGTCTCGGGAAGCTTCGCTGCCATGTGGCAGAAGCAGTCGGTCATCCGCCTCTTCATCTGGAGCCTTGGAAACTCGCCGACGATGGCGTCGATTTCGGCGGGCTGGAGCAGGTCATATTGCAGGCCGACGACGTCGAGGCAGATGCCTGCAGTCGCGAGCGCGACCTCCGGCTCCTTGTGAAGCCCGATGGACGGCGTTGAATTGAGCGCGACCGCGTCCCAGACAAGCTGGGCCCGGCGATCGTCGAAGCCGGCATCGGCAGCAAATTCGCGCGCAATATCCGCGGCTTCCACCTCGAACCGCCTCGGCCCTGCGAACTCCCGGTTGAGGGTCAGGTCGTGGAGCAGCACCGATACGGCCACGACTTCGGGATCATGTGCAAGCCCGCGCGCCTCGGCGAGGCGCTCGGCAAACTGCCATGAACGCATCACGTGGTTGAAGAGATAATCCTCGCAACGCTCGCGGGCGAGGCCGATCGCCCGCTCGATGATCGGCGAGCCCGGCGCCGCGGTGCCCGAATGGCTGAGCGTGGCTGGCTGGTTCATCATGCGACCACCTCGATGTGCTGCTCCAGGTCGAACCTGGCCGGGATCGGGAGATTTTCCTCGGCAAGCGCCTGGCGTACCGCTGGCCGTTCCGCGACCCGCTCGAAATAGCCGTGGAGCTGGGATTGCATCGGGATCGAGAAATCCCGGGCCCAACGCAGCATCGCGAAAAGATAGGCATCGGCGACCGTGAAATGCGGGCCGAACAGGTAAAGCTCGCGAACATGGTCGGCGAGAAAGTCCAGCCTTGCCGTAACGGCGGCGCTGGCCGTGGCCCGCAGTTCTCCGTCCTCCGACTGGTAGAAGGGCTTGAACGCGATATGGAGCTCGCTGGAGAGATAGGAGAGCATCTCGAGAAGCCTGGTCTTCCCCATGGCCCCCTCGAGGCCGAGCGCCGGCTCGAAGGTCGATAGCAGGTCGAGAATGGCGATGTTCTCGGTCACTCTCCGGCCGTCGTCGAGCTGGAGGGTTGGAACGCAGCCCTTGGGATTGATCGCTTCAAAATCCTCGCCGGCCTCGGTTGCCAGGGTCTTGAGGTCCACCCGCTCGAACTGCGCCGGGATTCGTGCCTCGTGGAGCGAGATCCGGCTCGCAAGGCTGCAGGCGCCGGGCGAATAATAAAGCTTCAGCATGGCTCACCTCTCGACTCGAATGGGACGGCGGCCGGAAGCCTCATCCGGACGATCGTTCCGGTCCCCGGTTCGCTTTCGATGGCGATTGCGCCTCCGGCGGCAGTGACGAAGCGTTCGACCATCGGCAGGCCAATGCCGCCGAGGCCCTCGCACTTGGTGGTGAAGAAGGGTTCGAACGCCCGCGCGATGGTCGCAGGCGTCATGCCGATGCCATCGTCCGCGACGCTGATCTCGATCCAGCGCTCGGCGGCGTCGTCGACGAGAGCGCGCGCCTGTACCGAGACTCGGCCGTCCTGGCCGGCTGCGTCGCGCGCGTTGAGGACGAGGTTGAGCGTGGCATTGTATAAGCTGAGCTCGTCGCAGCTTGCGCTTGGCAGCCCTTCGTCGACGATGAACTCGAGTGCCGCCGGGCGATCGAGGCAGCCACCGACGACGGTGGCGATGTCGGCAAAACATTTGCTGACGTCGGTTCCTGCCTCGCGGGCGGCTTCCTTCTGCTTTCCCTCGAGCGCACGCCGCACCAGCTCGCCGGCATTGGCAATGGAGAGCTTGGCGCCCTCGATTGCCCGCCTGACATGGCCTGCCTGGGCACTGGCCTCGCGCTCGATGATGTTGATCGCCGAGCTTGCAGCCTGGAGCAGGTTGCCAAGGTCGTGTGCAAGGCCGGGAATCGCGGGAGCGGGCGCTGCAAGGACGATGCCGGTCACGGCCTCCAGGTCGTTTCGCGCGGCGATATTGTCATGCATCGTAATTCTCCATTGCCGGCGTGGACCGCCTTCGGGGGCGGGGGAGGGACTGCGGCCCACGCCGGCCAGCCTGTCATGCGGCCGCGGTCACGGGAGGGGCGACCGGGTGGATGGCACGCAGGCCGATCTGGATGCGATTCCAGGCGTTGATCTGGCCGATGAGCAGGGTGAGGTAGCCAATTTCCTTGTCGTTGAACTGGCTTTTCAAAAGCTCGTAGTCGGCATCGGGAGCATGGGTCTTGGCGACCTTGGTCAGCGCTTCGGTCCAGCCGAGAGCGGCGCGTTCCCGGTCCGAGAAAAGCGGCGACTCGCGCCAGGCGTCGAGCAGGTGGATCCGCATCGGCTGCTCGCCCTTCTTCAGCGCGTCGCTGACGTGCATGTTGATGCAAAAGGCGCAGCCGTTGATCTGGGAGGCCCGGATCCGGACCAGCTCGAGCAGCGAATATTCAAGGCCGGAGCCCTCGATGCATTTCTCGACCTCGATCATGGCCTTGGAGGCATCGGGCGCCACCTGGAAGATGTTGCTCCTTGATTTCATCGTCTGGGATCCTTCTTGATGTTGAACTGGTGGCCAGTCCGCAGGAAGCGTTCGGGGGAGAGCGCGCCCGGCCGGGCCGACTGACAGGCGGCCATGAAAAACCCGGCCCGCTAACTGACTGGCCTTTGAAAATCGGGCATTCGGCGGCGTTCCACCATCGTTCCGAGGGATGCGCGCCGCCGATCGTGGGATGGGGGATCCTGTCCCGAGGTACAGGTGAAGAGGGTTGGCGACGCGCTGCGCCCGGAGCCGCCGCATCTCCGGGCCAGGCTGCGCCCTCCCGGCGTCTCCAATTTCCCACGCCTTGAGGTCCGGGCCGGCAACCCTCGCGGCCGGTAGGCCTATACGGGCTGCAGCGCCTAGCTGCGCTGTCGTCGGCGAACTCCCCGCCAACCACAGCGAAGGAAAATTCCCAATGCCAATGATCACTGCCGCGGACGGCGAGCGCATCTATTACAAGGACTGGGGCGAGGGCCCCGTCATCTGCTTCTCGCACGGCTGGCCGCTCAACGCCGATGCCTGGGACAACCAGCTCGATTTTCTCGCCCGCAACGGCTTTCGGGCGATCGCCCACGACCGCCGCGGACATGGCCGCTCGTCACAGGCGTCGAACGGCAACACGATGGATGGCTATGCCGACGACCTCGCCGCCCTGATCGAGGCGCTCGACCTTGAGGACGTGACGCTGGTCGGCCATTCCACCGGCGGCGGCGAGGTGACGCGCTATATCGGGCGGCATGGCACGAGCCGGCTCGCCGGCGCCGTCCTGATTGCAGCGGTGCCGCCGATCATGCTGAAGACCGAGGCCAATCCCGAGGGCATCCCGATGGCCGTGTTCGACAAGATGCGGCAGGACATTTCCAGGGACCGGGCGCAATTCTACCGCGAGCTCGCCCCGGTCTTTTTCGGATCGAACCGCGAAGGTTCTTCAGTGTCCGAAGGCATCCTTGACCAGTTCTGGCTGCAATGCGTCCAGGCCGGCCTGCACGGAGCGCGCGAATGTATCGCCGCCTTCTCCGAGACGGACTTCACACAGGATCTCAAGCGCTTCGATATCCCGACCCTCTTCATCCACGGTGACGATGACCAGATCGTTCCGATCGACATTGCCTCGAGGAAGGCGGCACGGCTCGTCCCGGGAGCGCAGGAAATCTACTATCCGGGCGGTCCGCACGGTCTCATGGCAACCCATGTCGACCGGCTGAACGAGGACCTGTTGGCGTTCCTGAAGACGCTGGCCTGATGCACTTTCACCGGGTCCGCGAACAGCTTTTGCGGACCCGGCAACCCCG